>DRNA01000259.1 GCA_011322365.1 Aeromonadales bacterium
CGGTATGGATTAAATCTTTATCCGATGGTTCAGCTTTACCACCGGGAAAACTAATCTGGCCGGGATGGTGTTTTAAATGTTTTGCTCTACGGGTAAGTACAACCTCAAGACCATTAAGGGAATCCACCAGCAAAACCAGTACCGCCGCTGGTTGTAGTCTGGAAGAGGTTACCTGAGCGGCCATCGGCTTTAACAGTCTGGAAGCAAGCGTTGTTCGATCCCAATGTTTCAAAAGGTCTATTCCTTATTCTGGCTGCAATAAGGGTAAGATTTTATTGAGTTTATGCAAAGTTTCTTCATATTCTTCATCAACGCTGGAATCAGCAACCAAACCACCGCCAGCCCAACAATAGATCTGATCCTGATCACAGATTAGCGTACGGATAGCGATATTGCTATCCATGCTGGCATTGCAGCCAATATAAACCAGGCTGCCACAATAAACCGACCGCCGATGGGGTTCCAGTTCTTCAATAATTTCCATGGCTCTGATTTTAGGCGTACCGGTAATTGAACCACCGGGGAATGCAGCCTTGAGTAAATCCAGCGGCTGTTTTCCGGGTTCCAGTTGAGCTTCGATAGTTGAAACCAGATGATGAACTGCCGGAAAACTTTCAATTTGAAATAAACTGGAAACCTGCACAGAATGCGGTTGACAGACTTTACTGAGATCATTTCGCAATAGATCAACGATCATGACATTTTCAGCACGATCCTTAGCACTATTTCCAAGGGCCAGTTTCTGTTGCTCATCCTGCCGTTGGTTGCTTGCACGAGGTCGAGTGCCCTTAATGGGCTTGGTCTGGCATCGACCATTTTTACAGCGGATAAAACGTTCAGGGGAGACGCTCAAAACAGCTTTATCACGAAAGCGAATATAGCCCGAAAAGGGAGCACTATTTTCCTCAAACAAGCGATTATATGCCTGCCAGCTATCGCCTTTGAAACTGGCCTGCCAACGTTGGGCGAGGTTGACCTGGTAGCAATCACCTGATCGGATGTAATGCTGAACGCGATCAAATTTTTGTTGATATTGCTCTGGCGTCATATTGCTTTGCCAGTGGTTTTGTAACTTAAAAGGTACAGATGGAACGGGAGAACTATTTTCAATTCGCTCTTTCAGATCATCAGCCTGTAGTTGATAGCCCTCAAGGCCGACAATGTTGAGGGTTTGCTCAACATGATCAATAACCATCGCCACCGTATAGAAGCCCATCATCATATCGGGAACATGGATATCATCCTCTGCAATTTCAGGCAGTCTTTCAAGGGAACGCCCCAGATCATAACCAAGATAACCCATTAAACCGCCCTCAAAGGGTAGCTCAGAAGCAGGTTGCCGCGGAAATTGCTTCAAAAGATACTGGAGTGCTTCAAAAGGATGATCGCTTAAAGACACAGGGAGAACCATTGTGTTGCAAGCGACTTGACCGTCAATGCATTCAATCAGGTGCAAAGGCTGCAAAGCATAAATCGAAAAACGGTTATCATCTGTGTGTCGCTGTGAAGCTGAACAGCAACTCTCCAGCATCACCACCTCATCTGAGGCGGCCAGAGCCGGTCGGATCCGTTGTTGCCAGTCTGCATCAATCAGTGAAAATTGGTAATAAAGCAAAAACATATCCGGGCAAGAGAGGAATTGCGTAGATTTTATCTGATTTTGGATAGTGAAGGGTAGTGTCTTGTGTTTTTATTCGATTTGTAGCTTGAGTTGGGGTTTGATGGTGATTATGGGTATAGATAGGGATTAGGCTATTATTGTTGATTGTGTAAGTAGTGTATATTAGTTAACATACGGTGATGCCAACAATTTTACGAATTGGCCCTTATCGTTTCTATTTCTATAGTAATGAGGAAGGTGAGCCTGCTCATATACATATTCAACGAGAAAGAATGCTAGCAAAATTTTGGCTAAAACCGGTTATGCTTGCCAGTTCTACTCGTTTTCCACCGCAAGAACTTCGAAAATTAGAAGTTCTTGTTGCTAAAAATAAAATTGCTCTACTGGAGGCCTGGAATGAGTACTTTAGCGGTTAAACTTCATCCTTTAGCTTATAGTGTTAAATGTACAGAAGATGTTTTAAGCGTTGACCTTCTTGATGGGCGCACTATAACAGTGCCTACCGCATGGTTTCCCACGCTTTCAAAAGCAACCCAGACTCAGAGAGAAAACTGGGAAATTTTAGGTGATGGCGAAGGTATCCATTGGCCGGAAATTGACGAAGATTTGAGTGTTTCAGGTTTACTAGCGGGTACACATCGTTAACAAGGAATTAATGCAAATACTATCTTTCTTTGTGATAAATTCTTAAAACAAAATCGAAAACTGTCAAGGGGAGGTTACCGAACATGTTCCGCCTGATGGCGGGTCACTTTTCTTAGCTTTTCAGGCAATAAACAGGGACAGGCACTCCCGATAAACAGGGACAGGCACTCCCGATAAACAGGGACAGGCACTCCCACATGTCCCTCTGAACTTCGAGATTTGTTCTGAGCGGAGTCTCGCCATCACCATAAGTCCTTTTACGATTGAGATAACTTCAGATTACTGATATTGTTAGATTCTATCAATAGGAAAGTGCCTGTCCCTGCATGGATTATCAAATCATTCCCTGCGGTAGCAATGGTCAATCAAACCAATCGCGTCTTTTACTTAAGCGCGGTTATAACCAGCAGTTGTTTTGGATGCCGCAAACAAACGCGGCACCACAAAACTGAAACGTTATTTGATCTTTCCAGCATTTCATAGGGCAAAGCTCAAAGGTTAAGCCCAAAGTTCTGGTTCCTGTTTAAACCTTTCAAGGCAAGGGAAATTAAGGCAATAGCATTTTGTTCTACAAAACAAGGTAGTTTTA
>DRNA01000260.1 GCA_011322365.1 Aeromonadales bacterium
ATGAAAGTTCTTCCAGCCAGCTATTAAATTCGAGATTTTTTAACTGGGAAGCTAACGCGCTAGTATCTGCTGGTTGAATTTTTAAATCCTCAAGGGTTTCGGGTAAATCGAGATCACATTGGATGGTAACCAAAGTGGATGAAAGAGGTAGTAATTCCAGGTTGTCCCGGAGACTTTCACCAACTTTGCCTTTAATTTCATCTGCATGGTCGATAAGATTTACTAAAGAACCATAGGTTTGGATCCATTTAGCCGCCGTTTTGGGGCCAACCTTAGGAATACCAGGGATGTTATCTGCGGTATCGCCCATCAGGGCAAGGTAATCAACAATCTGTGAGGGTTTAACGCCAAATTTGTGCTCCACAGCTTCGGGTGTTAGCAGTTGGTTATTCATGGTGTTAATTAATGTTACCCGGTCGTTGACCAACTGTGCCAGATCCTTGTCTCCAGTGGAAATAAGCACAGGTTGTGTGGCACTAAAGCGTTTAGAGAATGTGCCGATAACATCATCGGCTTCAACACCGGGTTCAACAATGATCGGCATACCCATTGCTCTAATCAATTGATGAAGTGGCTCAATTTGTTCTCTGAGATCGTCCGGCATAGGTGGACGGTGGGCTTTATATTGATCATATAATTCATCTCGAAAGGTTTTCCCTTTTGCATCAAAAATCATCGCCATGTAACAGGGTTTATAATCACTTAACATGCGCTTCATCATGTTAATGACACCATAAATTGCACCGGTTGCCTGTCCTTTTGAATTAGTCAAAGGGGGCATCGCGTGGTAAGCTCTGAAAAGATAGGAAGAGGCATCAACAAGGATAATGGGAGAATCTGGATTGGACATGGTTATTCGTTTTATGATCGGATAATAAG
Source organism: Aeromonadales bacterium (assembly GCA_011322365.1). Taxonomy (GTDB): domain Bacteria; phylum Pseudomonadota; class Gammaproteobacteria; order Enterobacterales; genus DRNA01. The sequence continues at coordinate 880 of DRNA01000260.1, forward strand.
CTGATTGTAAGCTAGCGAGCCGTGCCCGTCACCTCTCTTAGCAGTAAAAGTTTTTTATCATGCTGAGATTCTGGGACGTACCACAGAAAAGAGTGGTTCAATCCGGGATTGCAGGGTGGTAAGTTTTAAGAATGTCAGAGGTTTTGAAAATGAGACAAACAATGAAAATTTTGAAAATAACCGGGATTGTACTAATGACAAGCCTGTTAGCCACCCCCGCTCTGGCAGCGAAAAAGCCTGTGCAAAAAAGGCCTAAGGTACAGCAGGGAGAAAGGCCTGAAGCGGTGGTGACTATAACAGAAAACAAAGAGTCTGTTATCAAGGAATATCGTATTAATGGTGTGTTGCGGGCAATTAAAGTGTCACCCAAAAATGGTTTTCCACCCTATTACCTGATTGATAGAAATGGTACCGGAGAATTTATGAAATTAGGTCCTGATGTAGGTGGTAACTTTGAAGTGCCGCAGTGGATATTATTTGAATGGTAACCGGGCGCAACTAAGCCTTTACTTAAACAATCCAGTCTAAGTTGTTGGTAAACAAAGGATTATCGAGCCTGGCTGAGCTGTGGATAACTTGGTGGATAAAAACGCGGAAAAACACACAGAATAATTAGTGAGTGCTTGCTTACGATATTGAAAAACATAATTTATATATTTCAATGGGTTAAATGGGTTTATATGTTTTTTATAAATAAAGTTGATGTTGAGGGATTTGATAGCTGTGAATAAAAAATTGCCTACTCATAAAATGGCAGCAGATTTTGTGCTGCATAAAATAGCGCATTATTTAGATATTTTGCCACGTGTTATTGGCCAATGGGTTGCCTGGCTATGTATTTTTCTGGTGTTAAGTGTTTTTTTTACGGTCATTATGCGCTATGTCTTTAATCAGCCATCTATTTTGTTACAGGAGGCCGGAATCTGGATGCACAGCATGATATTTATGTTGGGCATTGCTTATACGCTAGCAGATGATGAACATGTACGGGTGGATATTTTTTACCGGAGTGCATCGAAAAAACAGCAACAACTCACGGATTTGCTGGGAACCCTTTTTTTACTGATGCCGGTCTGTTTTTATCTGATAAGCAATAGCTGGCACTATGTGATGATAAGCTGGCGTATAGGCGAACGTTCTTCCGAAGTGGGCGGGTTACCCGGTTTGTATCTACTGAAAAGCCTGTTACTGGTATTGCCGATTTTGTTGAGCTTGCAAGGCCTTTCCATTATTTTACGTTCTATCTGTCGCTTAAAAGGCTGGTCCTGCCCGGACGAATTTGCTCAGCAAACCAAACTTAAGGGAGAAATATAAAATGGAATGGATTTCTCTGTTAATGTTTGCCGTGGTTTGTGTCGTGTTATTGTTCGGCTATCCAGTGGCGTTCTCACTGGCTGGAACCGCTCTGGTTTTTGCCTATGTAGGCGAAGCGCAAGGCTGGTTAGTGCCCGGCATGATTCATGCCATTCCCTCACGTATTTTCGGTATTATGAATAATGCGACCTTGCTGGCCGTGCCTCTGTTTGTGTTCATGGGGGTAACGCTTGAACGGGCTAAAATAGCAGAAGATATGCTGGAATCAATGGGAATGCTGTTCGGTAAGCTATCCGGCGGACTGGGTATATCGGTTGCTTTTGTTGGCATGTTACTGGCAGCCAGTACCGGCATCGTTGGTGCCACCGTGGTGACGATGGGTTTGCTTTCATTACCCGCTATGCTCAGACGTGGTTATGACCCCTCTCTGGCCAGTGGCATTATCTGTGCTTCCGGTACCCTGGGTCAGATTATCCCACCATCGATTGTATTGATTCTTTTAGGTGATGTGCTCTCCAGCGCCTTTCAAAAAGCACAAAGTAAACTGGGAGTATTATCCCCAGAATCGGTTTCCGTGGGTGATTTGTTTATGGGTGCTCTTATCCCTGGCGTTATTCTGGTTTTTGCCTATATGACCTATGTGGCATTTGTGGCCTGGCGTCACCCTGAAAAAGCACCCGCAATTACACAGGAAAAAGTCACCAGCAAAACGGTTGTAGCCGCACTAAAAAGTTTAATTGCACCTATTGTGCTGATACTGAGCGTATTGGGCTCGATATTGATGGGCTGGGCAACATCCACAGAGGCTGCAGCGGTGGGAGCGGTGGGAGCATTATTATTAGCTGTCATCAAAAAAGAACTAACCATACAACGGTTAAAAGAAATTAATGAAATTACCTTAAAAACATCCAGCATGGTCTTTATGATTTTAATCGGCGCGTCTATTTTCTCGCTGGTTTTTCGTGCTTATCAAGGTGATTTATTAATAGAAGAGGTTTTCCACAATATGCCGGGTGGCGTAATTGGTGCCATGTCAATCGTGATGTTGGTAACGTTTTTGTTAGGATTTATTCTGGATTTCATTGAAATTACCTTTGTTGTTGTACCGATTGTTGCGCCGGCATTACTGATGATGGGGATAGATCCGGTCTGGCTTGGCATCATGTTTGCCATTAATTTACAAACCTCATTTTTAACACCACCTTTTGGTTTTTCATTATTTTATCTTAGAGGGGTTGCGCCGGCTGAAGTGACGACGCGGGCGATTTATAAAGGAGTGGTGCCCTTTATTGCCATTCAGATCCTGATGTTAATCTGCCTGTCTTTCTGGCCGGATATTGCTACCTGGCTACCGCACCAGGTGTATACTAAATAACCTTAAACGGAGAGTAACTTAACGAACAACCACAAAATAGATAAGGATTTATGGCATTAAATTAAAATTGTGCTATCGTGTAGAAGAACACAGGGAAAAGACATGGATGAAGACAGAAAAAATATACTTTTAGATACAGAAACTGAAAGTGATAGAGTGGTTATAGGACAGACAGGGTTAAAGTTTGGTATACCAATAGTCTTATTGGGCGTGCTGGCTTTATTCCTGGCTGCTTATTTTAGTATGTTGATCGCCTCACCGGCAATCATGCTTCAGTTTGTGCTGGTTTTTTACTTAGCAAAAAAGCTGGAACAACAAAGATTTCTCCCTGAATCAACCCCTCCTGAAAAAATTAAATCCATAGATATTTCCTCTTTATTCCAGCCTGTTCGACAGGCTTCTCAAAAATGGGCGCATCATATTAATGATGGTATTGGTATTAGTGAAGCGGCAATAAATGCTATGGCTGAGCGCTTTGCGATTATGGCCGGTGAATTGAACCTGATTCTGAATGTGTCAAATACTGATGGTGGCGATTCGAGTATTAATAAAAGAGAGAAAATACAGGAAATTGCGCAGAATATTCAGGACAAGCTGTATGGTGTGACCTCATCTTTAGAAGACGTGTTGAAGTTAAAAGACAGTGTGTTATCAGAACTTTCTGTATTAGGGGATTACACAAAAGATTTAACAGATATGGCCGTAGCTGTGGAAAGCATTGCCAGTCAGACTAACCTGTTAGCGTTAAATGCAGCCATTGAAGCGGCAAGAGCCGGGGATGCTGGTCGAGGGTTTAGTGTGGTTGCAGATGAAGTGAGAAAGCTGGCTACAGAATCTGGTGAAATGGGTGTTGATATCAGAGAAAAAATTGAATTGGTCAACAACGCTGTGTCTCATGTTATGGGAAACGCGGAACAAACCGGAGAGAAAGAACAACACCTGCTGGAAGAATCTGAAAAAGTTATTGCAGAAGTTATTGCTTCACATAAATTAACCTCATATTCATTAAGTGAAGCTGACAAAATGCTTTCAGATGTTGCTTCAAAAGTGAGTCGGGATATTATGAATATTATTGTTGAATTGCAATTTCAGGACCGGGTCAGCCAGATATTCCAACATATACAGGCTCACATGTGTTTGCTCGAAGAGCAATTAAAAACTCCCATAGAGAGCGAAGAGATATTTCAGTCCTGGCTCGAAGGCTGGTTGAATAATCTTTCTAAAAGCTACACCACGGAAGAAGAACATGCCGTTGTTAGTCAACTGACAAAATAAAGACCTGAGCCCCAGACACAACAGCTCAAGCTGGTAAACGGGTCGAAGAAGTCGATTTATTTTAGGTATAGTTGTATGGTGACGAAATAAAAAGCATTTAATCTTACGAATCTTGTCGGGCCTGTAAATAAGCCATTTCAGATAAAGCCGTCCATTTTTTTACACCCTTTAAAAAATCATGGTAGGACTGGTAAATTTTCTGGCCCTGTTTGTCATTGGCAACAGATTCCTTAACCACTTCTACGGACAGTTTTTTCAGATGGTCCAACACCTCATCAGGTAACTTTTTCAAAATTACATGGTGTTGATTTTGTAATGTGTTTAAGGCTTCAAAGTTTCGGAAAGTAAATTCAGAGAGCATATCCTGATTGGCAATAAGGCAGGCATTTAATACAATTGCCTGTAGATCGTCAGGTAATGACCGGAGTGCCTGCTTGTTTATAATAGCTTCCATGGTAGAGCCGGGTTCATGCCAGCCAGGATAATAGTAATATTTAGCCGCTTTATATAAACCAAAAGCGAGATCATTGTAGGGACCAACCCATTCGGCAGCATCAAGCGCCCCACGTTCGAGAGAGGTAAAGACTTCACTGCCAGGTAATAGTACCGGAACCCCACCTGCGCGTTTCAACACTTCACCACCGAGGCCGGGAATACGCATTTTTAAACCCTTAAGATCATCAAGATTGTTAATTTCTTTATTAAACCAGCCTGCCATTTGAACGCCGGTATTTCCACAGGGACGAGGGATGACATCAAAAGGCTCATACAGAGCTTCCCAGAGTTTAAGGCCTTCACCTTTGAGTAACCAGGCGTTCATTTCCTGGGCATTCATACCAAAAGGCACGGCGCCAAAAAAGGGAGCTGCCGCCATTTTACCTTTCCAGTAATAAGCAGCGCCATGTCCCATCTGTGCCGTACCAGCACTAACGGTATCAAAGACCTGCAGTGCCGGAACCATTTCACCTGCCCCCAGCACTCGAATTTTGAGTCGACCACCGCTCATGTTATCAATAAGTTTAGCCAGGTATTCGGCACCTTCGCCTAGCCCCTGGAAATTTTTCGGCCAGGTAGTTACCATGCTCCAATGGATAGTTTTGAATGAAGAAGTAGCGCTTTTTTTGGTATCAGCCTGATTGCCACAGGCAGTTAAACCAGCTGCCAGAATGCCGGAACCCAGTCCAGCAATAACGTCACGTCTTTTCATTGAATATCCTTTTGATCATCATAACAAAAGCAGGGATAATTAAATTATCATAAAACAGGCGACAATCATATGATTATGGCCACACACAGGGAATAAAATGATAGACACATTGAAAGTTTGGCATAAGTTGGTAGATAACTCTGAAGTTAACGGCCTGGATGAATTACTGGATGAAGATGTTATTTTTTATTCTCCGGTGGTGCATATGCCGCAAAAAGGTAAGCAGAAAACAACACAGTATTTGTCAGCGGCATTTTATCTGTTCAGGGGTAATCATTTTCAATATGTTAAGCAGATTATCGATAACAGCAGTGCCGCATTAGAATTTGAGCTGGAGATAGACGGCATTCTGGTCAACGGTATAGATATTATTATCTGGAATGATGAAGGTAAAATTATTGAATTTAAGGTACTGATCCGCCCATTAAAGGCGATAAATTTAATACATCAGAAAATGGCAGAAATGCTGGAACGATTAAAAACATAAGCACATATCGAGGCTTATTTAATTGTTTTGAGTTTGCATGGTTTTTTTACCCTGATAGGTATCAAATAATTTTTCATGTGAGGCGTATGAAAAGGTATCGCTCCTTGTTTTATAATCAGATATCCACTGAATTAACATATCAAGATTTTTATCCTGTTGTTCTTTAGAGGTATATTTATGCGGTTCCCAGGGGCGATTTCGGGCATTTTCAATACAAATTGAAATGGGAATATTCATAAATATAATTTCAGTAGAAAAGTCGATGGCACAGGACAATAAATCACTGTAGCAACCTTCAATAACCCAGCAGTCTTCAGCATGAATAAAGTTTAAAATTTCCCTCTGAGATTGTTCTAATGGACATCTTTCTGGAGGTGATTCGGGTTGCCAGGCCAGGGTATCCAGATCAAGATGAGCTAACCCCTGTTGTTGACACAGCGTTTTTGCCAGAGTAGATTTCCCTGATGCTGAATTACCAAAAATAACTATTTTTTTCATAAACTAAATCGGTATTAGTGCCCGGTATTGTCGCTAACAATTTTGCCATCAATAATCGTCATGAGAATTTTACCCTGTAATAATTTTTCTGGCGACTGTTCTCCGGTTTTAAAGGGATCAATATCCATGATGGTGAGATCGGCCCAATAATCTTTTTTGATTATTCCGGTCTGTTTTTCTCTAAATTCAGCATAAGCTGCCCAGTTAGTATAGGCGCGTATGGATTCTTCTATAGTTAATGCCTGCTCTTTATGCCAACCTTCAGCGGGTTGAGATTGATCGTTTTGACGTGTAACGGCGGCGTGCAGGCCGGAAAAAATACTATGGGTTGATCCCGGTAGATCTGAATTAAAGGTTAAACGAACTCCCGCTTTACGCATACTTCTCCAGGCATAGGCTCCTTTTATTCTTTCAGCGCCAAGGCGTTTTTCTGCCCATGGCATATCCTCTACGGCGTGATGGGGTTCCATTGAGGCTATAATGGACAGGGACTTAAAACGTACAAAGTCATCCGGGTTCACTACCTGAGCGTGTTCGATTCGATTTCTCTGTTGCCGGGTCTGGGGTAATAATTGATAGATTTTTTCAAAATAATTGAGAGTTTCTCTATTACCGGCATCACCAATGGCATGTACTGCAATTTGAAACCCGGCTGCCATTAATGATTTTACCACCTGTCCATCAAAACCATAGCCATCGCCGCTCACGCCTTTGTGACCGGGCATATCGGAATAATCCTCTAGTAAACGCGCGCCTCGTGAACCGAGGGCACCGTCATAAAAGGCCTTTACCGAACGAATATCCAGCCAGCCTTTATCATCAGTTAACGGGCCTCGTTTTGCCCATTGCTGGGCCAGTTTGTGATCGCGAACAGAGAGCATGGCATAGACTCTCACAGGAAGTTTATGTTGAGAATTTAGCCTTTGAAAGGCTTTAATCTGGGCACCATCAGCGCCTGCCTGATGGATGGCAACAAAACCATCTCTGGCCATTCTGGAAAGGCCATTGATTAAATTGTTTTGTAATTGTTGTTCTGAAATTACAGGTATGGCATCCAATAGTAAAGTGGTGGCGCCGGTCTTGTCGGTGAGTATTTTTCCACCAATGGGTGCGGGTGTGCCGCTGACAATGTGTGCTTTTTCTAGTGCTAAACTGTTTGCCCAGACAGCAAAGCCATGGAGACTTTTTAACACCACCGGATGATTGGGAAAGGCTTTATCCAGGATATGTTTATTGGGATAATGATTTGCCCAGGTGCCCTCATCCCAACCCTGTCCTATAATCCAGCTGCCGTCAGCTATTGTTGGAAATTGTTTATGGATACGCATAATGGCATCCTCAGGTGTTGGTGTGCCAATAAGATTGACATGGTTTAGTATGGCGCCCAGCTCTTCAATGTGTACATGGGAATCAATAACTCCGGGGATGATGGTTGCGCCATTGAGAGAAACTATACGGGTAGTGTTATTTTTAAAACCTAAAGCCTCCGCGTTATTGCCAACGTATAAAATCTGTCCATCTTTAATGGCCAGCGCATCCGCGTCGGCATGCCAGCCAGCATGATCATGGAGAGCATTTTTAGCGGGTAAGCCGTTGCTATCAGGTTCGCCCCAGTTTAACGAATATATTTTAGCATCGGTGAAAATTAAGTCAGCTGATGGTGGTTTTGTATGGGCTGTTGTTCGTTCCGAGGGTGGATGAGAACTATTTTTTGAACAGGAAGCAAGTAGCAACCCTAGTATAAAGTACAGGCCCCAATAGTTAGTGAGTAATTTTTTAGCTGGCATAAGGAGCCTCTTTTGGGTGATTGGGTCAGAGAGGTTTAACAATCTACCTTGAGTGGAGGGAAACAATCAAGCAAAGAAATCATGGTGGTATTTTTTATATTGCCTCCAGTTTGGCATAAGAAAGCATAAGGCGTTTACAGCCGGCTTCTTCAAAATTAATCTGTACAGTAGTTTGGTCTCCATCACCTTCCACATTTAAAATAATACCCATACCAAATTTTTTATGTTTAACCGGTTGCCCCAACCGAAAGCCACCGGGTATTTCGTGAGAGGTCTGGGTATAGCTGACCGGTCTTGAAATAGTGGCATTTAAACGCACCTCTTCACGACAATGGCTGGGGATTTCATTAATGAACCGGGAGATTTGCTGATAGGTTTCATTGCCCCAGAGCCGTCTTTTTTCCGACCAGGAGAGAAACAGTTGTTCTCGTGCACGGGTAATACCCACATAAGCCAGACGTCTTTCTTCTTCCAGTTTATCCGGATCATCTGAGGACATTTTGTGAGGAAATAGTCCCTCTTCCATGCCTGCAATAAAAACCAGAGGGAATTCCAGGCCTTTGGCCGAATGCATGGTCATTAACTGTACTGCATCCTGATATTCGCTGGCCTGCTGTTCCCCGGACTCTAAAGCCGCATGTGATAAAAAGGCCTGGGTGGGTGTGATACCTTCATCAGCAAGCAAGGCCTCGGGATCGAATTCACTACAGGCGGCAATGAGTTCCTGTAAATTCTCCTTGCGGCTTTCCCAGCGATCGTGAGCTTCGCGCATATAGTTTTCCATTAAATGGGTGCGGTGAATGATTTCCTTAATTTGTTCAGCCAGCGTGAGCGTGCTGGCTTCGGCCTGTAGTGTCTGAATTAATTCATGGAAAAGTGTGAAGGAAGAAATGGCACGATTAGTTAGCTTTTTATTTTCACAAAGAGATTCACTGGCAGTCCAGAGGCTGATAGCCTTTTCACGAGCATAATCTCGTACCTGTTGCAGTGTTTTATCACCAATACCGCGTGTTGGTGTATTAACAATGCGCTCAAAGGCTGCATCGTCATCCAGGTTTTCAGTTAAACGTAAATAAGCCAGAGCATTTTTGATTTCGGCACGTTCAAAAAAGCGTAAGCCACCATAAATTCGATACGGGATCTGCTGCGTTAACAGCGCTTCTTCAAGCACTCGTGACTGGGCGTTAGAGCGGTAGAGTATAGCGCCGGTATCCCAACGCCCCTGCTCTTTTTGCCATTCGTGCAGTCGGTCAGCAATAAAACGGGCTTCTTCCTGTTCGTTAAAGGCATGATAAACCTTAATGGCGGCACCTTTATCATCTTCAGTCCAGAGGTTTTTGCCCATGCGTTCATAATTATTAGCAATAACCGCGTTAGCAGCTTCAAGGATGGTAGCGGTAGAGCGATAATTTTGTTCCAGTTTAATGGTGTGGCTGTTAGGAAAATCTTTCTGGAAACGTTGGATATTTTCCACCTTTGCGCCACGCCAGCCATAAATGGATTGATCATCGTCACCCACAATGGTGATATTGCCACTTTTCTCAGCCAGTGCTTTAAGCCATAAATACTGAATACGGTTGGTATCCTGAAACTCATCTACCAGAATATGATGAAACCGCTGTTGATAATGGGCCAGTAAATGAGGTTTTTGCTGCCAGAGCTCGTAAGCCCGGAGTAATAATTCAGCAAAATCCACCAGTGAACTTCGGTTACAGCTGCTTTCATAGGCAGCATAAATTTCCTGCATGACGCGGGAAAATCTATCGCCGGAGCCGATAACCTGCTGTGCCCGTCGGCCTTCATCTTTTTGTTCATTGATAAACCACTGAGCCTGACGCGCAGGCCAGCTTTTTTCATCAATATTGAGTTCTTTCATAATTCGTCTTATTAGACGAAGTTGGTCCTCACTATCAAGAATTTGGAAGTTCTGATTTAGGTTGGCATCTTGCCAGTGTAAACGTAACAGGCGATTGGCGAGACCATGAAAAGTACCCAGCCACATGGCATTCACAGGTCTTTTCAACATGCTTTCAACTCGCCCACGCATTTCACTGGCAGCCTTGTTGGTAAAGGTGACCGCAAGAATGGCATGAGGTGGTACGCCCTGCATCAACCACCAGGCAATGCGATGTACCAATACACGGGTTTTACCGGATCCCGCGCCAGCAAGTACTAATAATGGCTCATTAGGATAAAGCACCGATTCCTGTTGCGGTAGGTTAAGTTCGTCAACAATTTGTTCTATATCCATAATTGAAATCGTCCAGGGAACCGATAAAATAGTGATATTGTAACAACAACTCAGCAAATGCCTAGTATTTTATACGATTAATCCATCTTGTTATTTTCTGCATTCATTGTCACACTGCAATCAAATAAAAATAAATGAGTCAGAA
>DRNA01000261.1 GCA_011322365.1 Aeromonadales bacterium
CACCATCAATTGCCCCGCTATTACCTACCTGGAACCCCCATAGTCGTCGAAATACACTTTAAAATTTCATACGCACTGGTGGGACGCATGATCACTCCAGAAGTAGCCTGGAAAAATCGAACCAAAACAAAACTGGAAGAAGAAGCCACCTCGGTTTTATCACCCGATCACAAACTCATTTTAAATACCGCTCATGCACTGATCCCGCACAGAGAATTTCTTCGCGGCCACATTTCCCTCCTCCAGCTCACTGAATTTGTACTGCTGGCCCAACGCTATTCTGACACCATCGACTGGCAAAACTGGCTACAAACCGCCAGACAATTTTCCCTGTCCACAGAATTTATAAGCTACCTTAAATTATCGGAGCACTATATGAACCTGATTATGCCCGCCGAACTCAAATCAGAACCCTGTTCAAATTTTAATGAAAAACGTATCCTGTTTAGCGGCAATTACCTGATCACACAAAAACAAAAATCCATTCCCTTTCAGGCCAGAACCACTCATAACCTTTACCGTATCTATTATTATACCTGCCTGACAAACTGGATGTGGCAAAATGTCTGCTATGCTCCCGGCTTAAAAAACGTCCCCATAAGACTGCAATATTGTCTTAAAAAAATATTCAGCAGTCGAAGCTGGAAGAAGATTTGAAAAGAAATATCAGTAGTCAAAAAAAGCCAGAAGACTATAACTTTAGCTCTTCTGACTATCGACTATCGACTATTTACTACCAACTTCTCTTTTAACTCTACAACCGCAGAATCAATATCCGAATAAACCAGCTCATAACAGGGCAATCGTTCAACCATCTGCACGACAGCCGACAATTCTTCAACTCCCATTGCCCTGCCCGCTGAGCCGCATTCCAGAAATCCCATCAATGCCTCTTTCTTTCCCAGGCTGCTCAGTTCACAAAGCGTTGCTTTATCATAGCGAGGAAAAACAATGGCCTGGATATCTGCAGCATCCCTGGAAAACAGGGCGGCATGTTCAACAGGCAAGTAACAGACCTGCTTATCATCAAGCCGGCGGTGCCGCATAAAATCTTTGAGTTCAGAATAATACTCAGACAAGGTCTCCACCGCACCCTCTTTTACACAAATCGGTAATGGACAGGGCAGAACACGGCCCGGCTCCGGCAATATGACCGCCAGTTCATCAGTAAAAAACTGCCAGCCTTTTGCTGCCAGCAGCGCAGCCAGAGTACTTTTACCCGAACCGGACTGCGCAGGAAAAACAACAGCCTGCCCCTTCTGCTGACTCAAAACAGCAGCATGAAACATTAACGGGGGGTTTTCCTGCTCTGCTCTCCAGAGCGTCTCAAAAACAATACCAAATAAAAAGGGGATCACCCCGTCCTGCGTTAATGACTCAATAACACATTGCTTATCAACATAGATGGAAAACAGCGATTGATGATTGTTTTTTTCGGCACACACTTCAACAGAGTATTCCCTGTCAGAGTGACCCAAAACCTCGGAACTATAAATAAACGGGCGATAAATACGAGACAGCTCCCATTTTAAATCAGCAACAGGCACAGAAATTTTAAATAACTGATGATCGACTAATAAGCTCAGGACATCGCCGGGTTCTGCCGGTTGACAGGCCGGAGCCTCAGTAAGCGGTCTTAAAAAAGATCCATGTTGCTCTTCTTTGG
>DRNA01000262.1 GCA_011322365.1 Aeromonadales bacterium
AACAGTTTGCAGTGGCGCTTAAAGCATTAATTGATGCAGCCCCCGTGACATTTTCAACACAGGTTGATTTAAGCCATTTAAAAAACAGGCTAGACGGAAAAATAACCAGCCAGTTAAATATAAAACACTATCAACTCAACAATATTCAGCATCTTATATCCCTGGAAAGCATAAATTTAAAGGGAAACCTGAATTTTTCAGCCCAGGCCACTATTGCCATCAACAACAATGCCATTAAAGTCAGCATTCCTGAAACAGATATACGGTTGCTATCATCCCAACTGGCTTTGAAATCTCTGCAACTCACTAGCGAGAATCAACACCTGCTTTTAAAAAACACTACTATTCAACACAAACAGGAACACTCGGCAGTCACTATTGGCGACCTGCAACTGAGCATTGCTAACAGTCAGGGCAAGCAGGATGCGCTATTGTTTGACAACCAGTTAATCTCAGTTAATGCACAGAAGATTACTGCTCAATTCATTCAATCCCGAGCTGAAAAATTATCCTTTGAAGCTGCAATTAATCTAGGTAAAACCGCAACCTATATTACAGACAGAAAACACACCCTTGCCGCCTTTGACGCTGCCGACATTAATCATTTAACTTATAGCAGTGACCAACTGGCTTTTGAGGATTTTGAACTCTCTCAACTGTTATTTTCATCCCTGAATTCAGAAACCAAGCAGCCCCCATTGACTGAAATAAAACGTGTTCAGGTAAATTCTTTTGAATTTAGCAATCAACTGGCAACCATCAAATCGATTAATGTCCATCAGCTTGGAAGTCATATCCTTATTGATAAAACAAAAAAAATAGCTAACCTGGTAGATCTTTCATTATTATCACCTTCTGTACAGACATCCAAAGCAACTACTCAGAAAAAAATTGTTACTGCAGTAAAAACTCCGTCTTCAACCATACAAAGGCCAGAAAATTCTCATATCCGATTCTCCATTGAGCAAATTAAATTTATCGACACTCAACCAATCCAGTTTAGCGACAAAAGTGTCTCTCCTCCCTATCAACGTGACATTTATATCAGCCAATTCCACCTGAACAACATCAACTCCATCCAGCCGGAAACACCAGCCACTTTTGAATTAATCGGAAAAAGTAATACCTATACCCGTTTTAATTTTAATGGAACGATTAAACCTTTTATTCCAAAGCTTAATATGACAGTTAAAGGTGCTATAACTGAACTTCCTTTACCTCAAATCAATGCCTATATTCAATCGATTCTGGGATTCAATATCGCTAGTGGCAATCTGGATTCTAACATTGATATCAAAATTAAAAATTCAAACATAAGTGGTAAAACACACATCAATATCCGTGGTTTTGAATTAGGCGTTGCGAAGAATTATCAGGCAAATCAGTTAAAAGAAAGTACTGCCATGCCCCTGAATGTTGCTCTGGGCATGCTCAAAGACAGCGATGGCAATGTGGAACTTGATATCCCCATGTTAGGTAATGTGGATAATCCCAGTTTTGGTATCAGTAGTTTTATTGCACTGGTAACAAAGCAGGCTATTGAGGAAACGGCCAAACAATATCTTATAAGAGCCTTTCTGCCTTATGCTGATGTGATTAAAATGACCCTGTCTGCGGGTAAATTTATCATGAAACTTCGCTTTGAAGATTTAATATATGAACCCGGTCAAATTGACATATCAGAAAAGCAGCAAACCTATGTCAACAAGTTTATCCAGTTAATGAAGGATAAAAATAAAACCATGGTTAAAGTCTGCGCTTACGCTACTGCCGAGGAACTCCCGGAGGAAACCTTCCCAACTGAAAAGGATAAAATTAACTGGCTTAATAATATCGCTCAACAGAGAGCAGAACAATTTAAAAAATACATTACTCAACATCAGATAGAATCATCAAGGCTACTATTATGCGCACCAAAAATTGAACTTAAAAAATCAGGAAAACCCAGAATATCGCTTTCTATTTGACAAGAATACTTACAAATTTTAGCTGATGATAACTTTATTCTGGTCATGGTTAAGTATTATATCTCTAATAAAAATGATATATTGATAACAAAATCACACCACTATTTTATTTGAATAAAAATGAGCCAGAACATAGATAAAAAAAGTGAGTTATTAAACAAGTTAACCATAAATCGCGAAGAAGTGATGGAAGCCTCCGGTATTACATTAAAAATGGTTTTATTCATTGCCATTATCTCCGTAATCTCCGGTGGCCTGTTAAGTTATGTCATTTTTCAGGATAATAGTCGTCCGTCCCAAGCAGATACGGCTATCAGCGAGCAAGATACCTCGCACTCTGCGGAGAACACAACAACTTCAAACGGAGATCTCCATGCTTCTGCAACAAAAACTCCATCTTCAGCCATTTTAAATGCATCGGGTTATATTACGGCAAGACGTATGGCCACGGTTTCCTCTCAGGTAATGGGCCTGATCACTGAAGTGGATGTTGAAGAAGGCATCTCAGTTAAACAGGGCCAGATACTTGCACGTCTGGATGACACTATTCCCAGGGTTACTCTCAACCAGGCTAAAGCAAGGCTTGAATCCCTCAACGCGCAACTACAAAGTGCAAAAGCGTCGTTGAAAGAGGCTAATGTACAATATCAACGTATTATGAAAAATAAATACTCCAGTAATGCGGATATAACCTTAGCTGACACCAACAGGAAAAAAGCCATTGCTGCGGTCAATCGGATTTCAGGTGATATTAATGTGGCTAAAATCAATGTTAAACTGCAGAGCGACCGATTGGCACAATTTACTATCCGCGCACCTTTTGATGGCGTGGTTACCATGAAAAATGCCCAACCAGGAGAAATTGTCTCACCGGGTTCTGCTGGTGGAGGTTTTACCCGAACCGGCATATGTACCATTGTTGATATGGATTCACTTGAAATTGAAGTAGATGTTAATGAATCGTTCATTGGCCGCGTTATACCGGGTCAAAAAGTAGAAGCCCATCTCGATGCCTATCCTGACTGGGCCATACCCGCGTCAGTTATTGCTATTATCCCCACCGCCGACAGGGGAAAGGCTACGGTAACCGTAAGAATAAAAATTGAAATCAAAGATAAAAAAATACTACCCGATATGGGTGTCAAAGTTGCTTTCCTAAAAGCTGAAAACCAGGAGCCAATATGAGCCAGGACTATATTTTTAAATTACATGATATTTCTAAGCGCTTTGTAAAAGGAAAAGAAACCCTCACAATTTTTGAACATTTAAATCTCAATATTGTTAAGGGCGATTTTGTTGCCATTATGGGGCCATCCGGATCGGGGAAAACCACACTATTAAATATGCTGGGAGGTGTTGATCAACCCACTTCCGGCGAAATTGAATTTAACGGCGAACGCATTGATCAACTCAGTGAAAACCAACTGGCAAAATGGCGCGCCAAAAACGTCGGTTATATTTTTCAATTTTATAATCTAATGCCCATGCTAAATGCTGCCAGGAATGTGGAACTCCCCCTGATGCTCACGCATTTAAGTCATAAGGAACGCCAGCAACGCGTAGAAACAGCGCTAGAATTAGTTGGCCTGGAGGACCGGGCTAAACATATGCCAGGAGAGCTATCCGGTGGGCAGCAACAGCGTGTTGCCATTGCTCGAGCTGTTGTCTCTGATCCTGAATTATTACTTTGTGATGAACCTACGGGAGATCTGGATAGACAAACTGCTGATGAAATTCTACAAATGTTACAACTGTTAAATCGTGATTTTGGAAAAACCATTATTATGGTCACACACGATCCCTCAGCAGCTAAATTTGCCAATCGGGTACTTCACCTGGATAAAGGGGAGTTTGTAGAACAGGAGCTTGACGCATGAATGATTTATTTCTGGTTTATAAAAATTTAACCCGGAAAAAAATGCGTTTATTTTTAACCTGTTTTGCAATATTTATCGCATTTTTAATTTTCGGGGCGATCTCAGCACTTAAAAGTGCGCTGGATTCTGGGGTGGAGATGTCAGCAGATAATCGGCTCATTACCACTAATAAAATCAGTTTTACACAACCACTGCCCTACGCTTATGTGAATAAAGTCAGGGCCATCAAAGGTGTTAAGGATGTCACCCATGCCAACTGGTTTGGTGGTTATTATCAGGAGCCAGCTAAACAGCTGGTCACTTTTGCTGTCGATGGTGAAACCTACTTTAAGGTTTATAATGAGTTAAAAATCCCTCCAGAGCAATACAAAAACTGGATGAAAGATCAAACAGGCCTACTTATTGGTGAAAGAATTGCGACCAAATATGGCTGGAAAGTAGGTGACAAAATCCCACTATCCTCAAACATATTTTCTCATAAGGATGGCGGTCATACCTGGGAGTTTACCGTTGATGGTATTTTTTCTCCAGAAAATAAACAAACCGATACCACCTATGCTATTTTTCATTATAAATATTTTAAAGAAACCCAAACCTTTGGTGGCACTTCTGTTGGCTGGTTAATTCTTACCACAGATTCGCCAAAACTGAATGCAAAAGTTGCTAAAGCCATTGATGACACCTTCGCTAATTCATCCGCAGAAACCAAAACCAGTACCGAAAAGGCTTTTAACAAAGCCTTTATTGAACAAATAGGCAATATTGGCTTAATTATATACGGTGTGGTGTTTATGGCATTTTTCACTATTCTAATCGTGGTAGGTAATACTATGGTTCTCGCTGTTCGTGAACGGACCAACGAAATTGCCGTACTAAAAACCTTAGGTTTTACCTCTCTAAGAATATTTAAAATGATATTGACTGAATCCTTTTTACTATCATTTCTGGGGGGAGTACTCGGAATGATAGGAGCCTACCTGATCGTACAGGTGGTTTCAAAAGAATTAGCGGGAGTCCTACCCAACATGATGATTGGGACAAATACCTGGATAGAGGCCATTGGCTATATGCTAATCCTTGGTTTTATCACCGGTATTTTACCTGCGGTAAGCGCACTTCGATTGAATGTGGTCAATGCCTTTAACAGGAACTAAATTATGAGCTCATTTTTTTCACAAACTCTGGCTGTTATCAACATGAATCTCCTCAGCCTGCCACGACGTATCTGGATGTCACTGGCCATGATTCTCGCCAGTGCGGTTGTGGTCGCTATCTTATTAGCATTCCTGGCTATGTCAAAAGGATTCGAAGTGACCTTAAAAGGGGCTGGTTCAAAAAATATCGCCATGTTTTTAAGAGAAGGGTCAGCTGCAGAACTTAACAGTGTCCTATCAAAAGAACAGGTTAATCTAATTGAAGACGCTCCCGGTATTGCCAGGGATGACAAAGGTCCGATTGTTTCAGCTGAATTATATGTCATTGTCGATGGTATTAAAAAATCATCCCTTACTGCAGCTAATTTACCCCTTAGAGGGATGAGCCAAAGAGGCATAGAAATGCGCCGTGGTTTTAATTTAACCCGGGGACGCCTGTTTACACCCGGAACCAATGAAATGATTGTAGGCGAAGGTATCCTTAGTGAATTTAATGGATTTGATTTAGGACAAACCGTCCGGTTCGGTAAAACCGAGTGGAAAGTAGTCGGGGCTTTTTCTACAGGTGGCAATGTATTTGAAAGTGAACTCTGGGCTGATGTTAAAGTGATTCAAAGTCTTTATCATCGTGGTAGTAGTGTGCAGAGTATTCGTGCAAAACTAGCTTCTTCTGCTGATCCTGCCACAGAGATACAAGCAATTAAAACCTATATTAAAAATGATCCCAGATTAAATATTGACGTTCAAACAGAAGCTGATTATTTTGCAACACAAGGTAAGAGCCTGAACTATATGGCTATATTTGGCAAGGTGATCAGCGCCATTATGGCATTGGGTGCTCTGGCTGGGGCTTTAAATACCATGTACACCTCCGTCTCGGACCGTTCCAGAGAAATTGCTACTTTAAGAACTATTGGCTTCAGTAACAGCTCAGCATTTATTGGCACCCTGGTAGAATCGCTCACCCTGGCAGCTCTCGGAGGTTTGCTCGGTGCGTTGGCAGCCTACCTGTTATTTGACGGTATGAATACCTCAACCCTCGGTGGCAGTTTTACACAGGTAGTCTTCAGTTTTAAACTATCAGCCGATTTGATCATTCAGGGTATGGTAATGGCGTTGGTTATCGGTTTTATCAGTGGCGTATTCCCCGCCTGGCGAGCCGCAAGGATGCCAGTATTGATGGCTTTTCGAACCGAGGGTTAATAAATAACAGGAGCAATCTATGACAATACGTTATTGGTTATCAATGATACTGATCTATTTCTGTATTGCTAATTGTTTTGCTTCAAATTTATCTGATTTTTTAAAAAACACCCAAAATGATTTACTCAGTACTCGAACTACTTTTACTCTACAGCAGGAAGAAACACAATTAAAGAAAATTACTTCAGACACACTGACTCGTATCTCCATACCACCTTTACCCAGAGTAGGGTGTGGTTTAATTAAAATCACCAGACCCGAAATTAATTATAATTCTCTTATTACCTTAGAATTTCAAGGTGAATATGAAACCTGGACACCTATTTTGAACAACTACACCCATGAAAGTTACTGGAAATTAGTTCCTGGTAATAAATAAGAGTCTATACCGGATACTAACCTTTTTCCTTTTTAAAAAAATTAATATCGACTAAATCGACTATATAAGAAGCCTGTACAGGTTTACTAAAATAATAACCTTGAACGTTCTTAAAACCTAAGCCATAAAGTAATTCTACCTGCTCTCTGGTTTCAACACCTTCAACCACCGTTTCATATCCCAACCCTTTGGCTAATGAAAGAATTCCACCCAACATTAATGCCGTTTTCGTTTCTCGAATTAGATCATCAATAAATAATTTATCTATTTTAAGTGTATCAATATTTAATTTACTTAAAATGCTCAATGAAGAATACCCTGTACCAAAATCGTCTATTGCAATTTTTGCACCCAATTTTTTTAATTTCTGGCAGGTTTTAATTAATATATCAAGATTAAAAGCTACGCTCTCAGTAATTTCAATTTCAATAGATGAAGGATTGATTCCTGTGTCTTGAATTATCTTTTCCACACTACTAATAAATCCAGATTGTCCAAAATGACTTGGTGATATGTTAATGGCCATCTGTAAATGCTTAAATCCTTTTTTATGCCATTGTTTTAATTGCTCACAAGCAGTACGCATCACCCATTGGCCCACTTTATCAATTATTCCAAGTTTTTCTAATACTGAAACAAAATGTACTGGTGCTGTTATTCCATTTTTTGGATGATCCCACCTAATCAAAGCTTCAACACCAGTCATTAAACCTGTATTTAAATCAATTTTCGGTTGATAATAGAGTTGAAACTCATCTTTCTTTAATGCCTGTCTTAATAGATGTTCGAACGAGAGGCGTTTTTCTAATTTTGTTGTCATTTCTTTGCTATAAAATGTGAACCTGTTTTTTCCCCTGATTTTTGATTCATACATCGCTGTATCGGCAGCTTTAAGATAGTCAGCCGGGTTATTAGCGTCTAGAGGGAAATAAGCTATACCGATACTAGCTTTTAAAGTTAATATCCTATTTTCAATCAATACTGTTTTATTAATATTTTTCAGGCAATTTCCAGCTATTTTTGCCGCATTAGCTTCATCGCAATTATTAGATATTAAAATACAGAATTCATCTCCACCCAGACGAGCAATAAAATCTGTTTCACGAAGCATGGCTTTAAGGCGATCGCCAATTTTGGCAAGAAGTTGATCTCCAATATGATGGCCTAGTGTATCATTGATATTTTTAAAACCATCAAGATCAATATAAAAAAGTGTTAAGCATTCTTTTCTTCTTTTAGCTAATTTTATACTTTCTGCCAGGTGTTGTAAAAAATAACCTCTATTAGCAAAACCAGTTAAACTATCAAAATATGCCAATTTATGGATTTTGGCTTCTGCTTTTTTAATTAAGGATAAGTCTTTAAATATAGCACCATAATTAATAACCTTGTCTTGACTATTCTTTAAAGCTATTATATTTAACAATTCTGGATATACTTCTCCATTTTTTCTTTTATTCCAGATTTCACCTTCCCATGAACCCTTTTTTTTTATTTCCTGCCACATGCTTTCATAAAAATCTATTTCATGTTTTCCTGAACTTAATATTGATGGTCTATTGCCAATCATTTCTTCACATTTGTATCCGGTAATAGATTCAAAAGTTTTATTGACCCATACAATCTTTAAAGATTCATCGGTTAACATAATGCCATGATTGCTATGAGCTAAAACCAGATCAGATATCTGTTTTTCATTAGTTATTTGCCTGGACAAAAGCAAATAAGATATTGTTTTGGCAAAATTTTGTAAAACATCTTCTTCCTTGTTACTGTATTGATGTCCGTGTTCTACATATAGAAGTAACACACCTAAAAATTCTGTTTCAAATTTTATGGGGACTATATAATGACCATGTTCTTCCATTCCTTCATAATGATTCTCATGGAGTTGGTTTGCACATGAAACATGCATCATTTTTTCTGATTCTGCCACTTTTCCACATAAACATTGACTATAATTTATGATGGCACAGGAATTTTTAACAACTGTAGGTAAATTTATTTGAGCAATTAATTTTAATTTTTTATTAATTGGATCTGCTGAAAAAATGCCCGCAGAATCTGTTACCATCCAGGGTATAGTAACAATAGTCTCAAGTAGGGATAACAAACTCCCATGAATTGCCTGCTTTTTTTTTGTTTGTGATTCATCCGGTAATCTGATATTCAACTTATTTAATCACTCATTGGTCACATGAAAATATCGGCTCAATACCTGAACCTGATTTTGAATTGATTTGCCAATTCATTTAATCGTTCGGCCTGTTGGCTAAGTTCAAGACTGGATTTTCCAGCTGTTTTAGAGGCCTCTACAGTTATGGAAGTATTATCATTGATTTTAACAACATTATTATTCATTTCTTCAGCCACACGAGTTTGCTCTTTTGCTGCAACTGCGATTTGATCCACCATCTCAGTTGCAAACTGAATTAGCTCATTAATATTGTTTAGCGACCCCCCCGCATTAGAAGCCAGATCAACACTTTTATCCGCTGTTTCTTTACCTCTTCTCATCACCTCAGCCGCTTCAGTTGTACGCTGTTGTAAACTTTCAACTATCTGTTTAATTTCTTCCGTTGAATCTTGTGTTCGTTTGGCCAAGGTTCTCACTTCATCTGCTACAACAGAAAAACCCCGACCATGTTCTCCTGCTCTTGCTGCTTCAATGGCAGCGTTTAATGCTAATAGATTAGTTTGCTCAGTAATTTCACGAATAACATTTACCACTTTTCCAATATTACGACTATCATCTTCCAGCTCTTCAATTACTATGGTTGCCTCACTCACTTCAGAAGCCAGAGCATTTATAGTTTGTACGGTTTTATCAACAATCGTTCGGCTCTCCTGTGATTCTTCATAAGCCTGTGTCACCGCATTTGATGCCCCTTCAGCATTACTGGCAACTTCCTGTGACGTTGATGATAATTCATTCATACCAACAGCCACCATATCTGTTTCCTGATAGAGGCTATTAACAGCCATGGAGGTAGCATCAACATTTTTTGATAATATCGCAGCAGTTTCCAGTACAATTTTTGCTGTGTCTTCTACTCTCCCTACAATGGCACCTGCATCGGATTGAGAGGTTTTAAAAGCCAGTAATATGGTTCCAAAATCATCAGTTTTTCCCGTGTAGATATATTTCGCCAGACTAATATTTTTATTTCCCACAATCTTTTTCGCTTCATTTAAAACTTCAGCAAATGCCCGGAAAAAATAATGAGTAATAAACCAGGTTGAAATTGAAACAACTGCTGTTAAAACTACAACATATTTTATCGGCTGAAAATAAGACACAATCACAGCAATTAACAAATAGAGACTAAATTGAGCGAAAAATAGTTTTTCTTGTAGCGAAAAATTATTTTTCGCTCTAATCTGAGGTATCGCCTTTTCAACATTTAATGACTGATAAGCTTTGGTAGCCCGCTCTCTGATTTTATTATCTAAACGAGTTCTAACAGATTGATATTCATATACATCCCCCTGTTTATTTTTTATGGGTGTCGCGTAAGCATCTACCCAATAAAAGTCACCATTTGCACATCGATTTTTAACTACGCCTATCCACGAGCGTCCACATTTCAACGTTTCCCATAAATCTTTAAATGCAGCAGGTGGCATGTCGGGATGACGTACAACATGATGATTTTGACCATACAATGAGTCTTTTGTAAATCCTGATATTTTGATGAAATCTTCATTACAATATTTAATTACACCGCTTAATTCGGTAGTTGATAAAATTGTATCTTTAACTGTTACAGGTATTTCAATATCAGTTATTGGTAAATTCATCTTCATGGCTTATACCTCAAAGAAATTAATTATACTTTTTATTATAATTCGAGCCAAACAGTATAAAATAATATAATCAAATAACAATTTGTTTACTTTCGAACGTGTTCACAATGAATTTTTCGTTTTTTTAATTAGATTGTCTATCCTAAATTGAATTTTTTTTAATTTATTTTTTTCATCATAATTTTTAGCATTATCGATTGTCATCTTAATTACAGATTTCCTTTTCTCTTCAAAAGCAAACTGATCTTTAAGATATAATTTTCGCCATAAGTCAGAATCAGATTTCATGATGCCTCCTCAAATAGATATTCATACTACTTTTTGTATTGTCTTTATATGATAATTATATTTTTGGATCATAATAATAATGTGGACAAAGATCAGTACAATTTTGACAATTTTTATCATCATTAAATATTTTAATATAGTCACAATTAAATTGATTTAGACAAAGCTGAGCTTTTATAATCTCTTTAGATATTTTTTCAATTTTTTTTCTACTTTGTCTCGCTATCTTTCTTATTTGCTCATATGCTGCACCTTTAACACATTGGTTATTGACCATTAATATACCTATCGCGATATTGATGAGCCTGTTTCTTTCTGACATAATTATGTCTTTTGTGATTATTTTTTTTCTATTTTCAGCTAATATTGAAATATATTTAACTAAATTAATCGGGTTGAGTTTAAATGGAAAGTAGGCTAACGTACCAACATCTTCCAAATGACAAGAATCAGCTGAAAAATTAATGTCTGGTATTAATAAAGTAGTTACTATTCGCTTTTTATTGATTTTTAATATAGGTCTTAATAACTTGCACGAAGATTTGACAACCACCAGATCAATTGAAGAAAATTCCTCAATTTCTGTTATAAAATACTCAGCATTTACCAACCTGGCGGTATATCCTTTATCGATAATCGCTTGAAGGTAGTTTTGTTCCAGAGAATCCGTTCTAATAACGACAATAGCAACGGTGTTTTTCATATTCTCTCGGCTTCATAAACAAAATGCATACACCAAACCCCAAATTAAGGATAATTTCGTTTTTATGAGTTTCTGCGGGGGTAGGGCAGGGTGTTATTAATATGAATTAACGTCGTGCAACTTGATTAGTAGCATGGTATTACAATTCATAATCTCGAATTTACCATTCTTTATCTGAGAAAACAATCTATTAAAAAAAAATGTATAACCCTTTAGTGTACTAGTTTTATTTAATTTTTTAATTGATTTATATCATTGAATTCACTAAATCATTGCAACTTACTGATTTAATTGATTATTATCATTTTTTATATCAATAATCCCTTATATTCAATTCTAGCCTTACTACGCCTCCTATTATTGGAAACTAATTTATTTAATTAGAATGTTAAACTGCTGCCTGAGCCATCAGAATGGATCCGTGCAACCAGCTCTTTGATTAATTTAAACGCAACAGCCGCAGTCATCTCGTTGATGTCATTTACAGGATTATATTCAACAATATCCGCACCAATAACTTTTCCTGGCGCACTCCAGATTAAATTAATCACATCTCTCACTGATAGCCCACCGGGTTCATGGTGAGACACACCAGGAGCAAATGCCGGGTCGATACCGTCCAGATCAATAGAAAAATAAATATCCCCTTTGGGTAATTCAACTGCGGATGGTAAAGCTCTATTTGCAGGAAAAACCTTAACCTGATGTTTATCTATCTGTGCCTGTTGTGTTTTATTTATGGTTCTAATGCCGATTTGCGTTAAACTTTTTACCAGATTATTTTCCATGATTCGTGCCATAGGCGAAGCATGTGAATAAGAATTATCATCAAAATTTTCGTATAAATCTGGATGTGCGTCGATATGAATAAGGTGAGGTTGTTTTTGTGCCTGATTTAATCCTGCTATTATTGGCCAGCTGACAGAATGATCGCCACCAATAAAAATACATGGACCTTCAGAAAATAATTTACAGGCATCACTTTTGATAAGGTCAAAATCACTTTTCTTTTCCTGTATTTCTACATTACCTCTATCTGCAAAAATATTTCCATCACTAAGATCCAGTCCATTTTCTGCACAAAAATTACTCATGCCATTGTGCATTAGCTGACGTATAACTTCAGGTGCAGAGGCTGTTCCTGTTAAGTGAGAAGAATTAATTTCCGTAGGAATGCCTAACAATTGCACAGCTTTCATTGGTGCTATTTCCTCTTTATGCTCAAATCACGATAAGATTATTTATTATTAACATCTTTTGCCAGATCGTCCAGTTCGGTTCCGATGGCATTTCGTTGCAACGCATCAACAGCTGATTTCTTTAAGATAATAATAGCAATACGTCGATTAACTGGACTGCGAGGATGCTTTGTATCCAGTAAAATCGAGGAGGCCAGCCCTTCTACTTTTGCAATATGGCTAACAGGCAATCCGCCTTTTACCAGTTGCCTTCTTGCTGCATTCGCCCTATCAGCAGAGAGCTCCCAGTTGCTATAACCAGGTCTGCCGGTATAGGGAATTCGGTCCGTATGTCCAGTTAGAGAAACCTTATTCGGCACCTTTTTAATCACCTGTGCCAAACGATTCAAAATGTTTTTGGTAAACGGCTGCAACCTGGCACTACCACCGGCAAACATGGGGCGGTTCTCCCGATCAAAAATTTGTACACGAATACCCTCAGGTACAATATCTACATGGATCTGATCTTTGGTGGCACTAAGATCGGGACTGTTATTGACCAGATCAATGAGTTTTTCCCGTAGCTCTTCCAGTCTTTGCTGATCTTTTTCAGCGGCAAGTTGTTCAATATCGTCTTCATTGATTACACTCTGCCCCTTATCTGGTTCACCTTCAATGGAGGGTTTAATCAGTTCACCTTCTGGGGCCTGCATTTCAATAACCGCTTTATCGGCCCCACCAGGACCAATAATAGCGCCGCCGGGATCCTGAAAATACCCGGCAATATATTGTTTCTGTTTATCCGTTGCGGTTTCGGATAACCACAATACCAGAAAAAATGCCATCATCGCCACGGCAAAATCAGCAAAGGCAACTTTCCACGAACCTCCATGGAAACCATGGCCGCCTTTTTTTACTTTTTTGACGATAATTGCTTGATTTTTATTCGACATGTTTCATCCGTCAGGTCATGCGCACGCGTTCTTCAAGTTCGGTAAAACTCGGCCTTTCACTGGAAAAAATCGTTTTTCGCCCAAACTCTACGGCTATCTGCGGTGGCATACCATTTACGGTGGCAATAATCGCCGTTTTAATACATTCGTAAAATTTACTTTCTTCAGCAGCCTGATGTTCAAAAGCCTGAGCAGTCGGGGCCACAAACCCATAAGCTAATAAAATACCCAGAAACGTTCCCACCAGGGCGGCAGCAACATGAACACCCAGTTCTTCCGGCGGCCCACCAATTGATTTCATGGTAATAACAATACCAAGTACCGCCGCGACAATACCAAACCCCGGCAATGAATCTGCAACTTTAGTTAATGCATGTCCCGGTTGAGAAATTTCTTCGTGGTGGGTTTCTAATTCAATATCCATCAGATTATCCAGTTCGTAAGAACTCATATCCCCAACAATCATAATGCGAAGATAATCACAGATAAATTCAATGATATGCCCATCCCGATAGACAATGGGGTATTTTGAAAAAATATCGCTGGATTCAGGTTCATCCACATCACTTTCAATAGCGATGAGTCCGTCACGGCGAATTTTATTAAAGAGTTCATACAACAGTGCTAACGCTTCCAGATAAAGTGTTTTCTTGTAGCGGTTACCCACTATAACTTTAGGTATTCCTTTAAAAACACCTGCAATCACTTTACCTGGATTAGCCACTACAAAAGAACCCAGTGCTGCACCACCAATAATTAATAATTCAAATGGCTGCCATAAAGCTAATAAATCTCCTTGTGAAAGCACATAACCGCCCAACACAGAAGCCAAAACAATCAGCATCCCTAATACCAATGTCATCCGGGTTACTCCAATAGATTTAATAAGAGGTCAACAACTATCCAGCTAACCCCCGGATAGTTGTTACTTTTAAAGATAGCAGAACATCCTTTAATCTGCTTTATAATCGAAACACATTCTATACCCATAATCCTTCAAGATGCAGGATTTCAGCAAGAGAAGAAGCGAACAGATTCAAGGCATAAAAGTGAGGTGTTAGTCATTTATATCCATGGATGGTATGCAGGAAATGCAAGGAGCAATTTCCTGTCTAACTTGAACTTTTATAACGCGGAATCGGTATAGGGATATACCTTAGTAGAGCAACGCATATGTCCATGGATGGACGGTAGTAGAACAACGCAGGAGCAGTTGCCGAGATGTGCGCTTATCCTCTTGCCCTATGGGAGCTCAAGCAGGAAGCCAGCGCTGCGTTGCAACTTTCACTAAGGGAATTACCATTAGCTTCAAGTTACGCCTTGCTCTGACATCCTGCTTGAACTCTGAAACCTGCATCTTGAAGGATTATGGGTATATATCCTGGTTAAACTGTGAATTGAATCACTTAATATAGTATTATTTTCATATTTTCTGTAGCAAAATTAACTGGTTAACTTTACAATCCATCTGGTGCAATGCACATTATTGAGTTGAAATCGAATCGACTATTTTACCATGACAACTGGAGTGTCTGTTTGAACATTGAACGCCTGAAAACGCTACCACAATACCTGCTTCCCCAGCACAGCATCACCCGACTTATCGGTCATTATGCAGATGAAGCTATGGGGCCAAAAACTACCAAAGCCATCAAATGGTTTGTTGATCGTTATAAGGTCAATATGAATGAAGCAGCTAATCCCGACATTGCATCCTATAAGACATTTAATGAATTTTTTACGCGCCCCCTTAAAGAGGGTATTCGTCCAATATGCGGCGAGGGCTTTCTTGCTTCACCTGTCGATGGTGCCGTCAGCCAGGCAGGAAGAATACGACAACATTTCTTAATTCAGGCAAAAAATCACGATTATACCAATGTGGACTTACTTGCAGGTGATAAAACTCTTGCCAGCAAATTTGATGATGGCAACTTTGCCACTATTTACCTCGCACCCAAAGATTATCACCGCATACATATGCCCATTGATGGCAAGTTAGTTGGTATGAAACATGTTCCCGGTAAACTGTTTTCTGTTAATCCCATAACAGCACGTAATGTACCTAATTTATTCGCCCGCAATGAACGGGTAATTTGTTTATTTGAAACCGAAGTCGGTCTTATGGCTCAAATTCTGGTGGGGGCTACCATCGTTGGCAGTATGGAAACTGTCTGGCACGGTACTGTCAAAGGTGACAAAGGGCATAAAGTCAGTACTTTTCGCTACCAGGGAAATGATGCAATTACCTTAAAAAAGGGCGATGAAATGGGCCGCTTTAAACTGGGTTCTACGGTCATTTTGTTATTTGAGAAAAATGCCATTTCCCTGAATGCAAAAATGCAGCCGGATACAGATTTGAAATATGGTCAGATGATCGCAACCATTCATAACAGATGATTTGTCAGGCATTCGAAATAGTGAATGCCATTACTTCTTCAATACTTTGTAAATCACAGGCAAGCATGATCAACCGATCAATACCAATGGCAACACCCGCACAATCTGGCAAGCCGGCTTCAAGTGCAGCTATAAAACGCTTATCAATGGATATTTCTGACTGACCAGACTCTTTCCTGTTGTAATTATCCTCTACAAATCGTTCATATTGCTCATTGGCATTATTAAGTTCATAGAACCCGTTACCCAGTTCTATACCCTTGAAATAGAGTTCAAATCGGCAACTCAAACGTTTATCCTCAGTATTGATTCTTGCCAGTGAAGCCTGTTCAGCGGGAAAATCGGTGACAAAGCAGGGCACTTTTGTGCCAATTTCAGGCTCAATTAGTTCACAGAACAGCAGTTGCAGATAGGCTTCTTTTGATGTTAATTCTGACACCATTGAAGTGTATTTCTCAGCACAGGACTTAACCGTTTTATAATTACTAAGCAACGGATCCAGATTAAGATATTTTTTAAATAATGACTGATAACTTATTTTTTCGGCTGAGTCCGTTTTTAAAATAGCTTGTAAAAAAATATCGATTTCTGCAATTAATTTTTTTTCGTCAAAATTTTGCCGATACCATTCCAGCAAGGTAAATTCCGGATTATGAAATCGACCCGATTCATCACTCCGAAAGGCATGGCAGATTTGATAGCAATCACCCATACCCGCAGCAAGTAATCTTTTCATAGCAAACTCTGGTGACGTCTGCAAAAAACCTGTGCGCTGCTTTGCTGCATACAGATAACTTACCGACATAGCTTCTATAGCAGGATCAGTAATTGAAAATTCTGATAGCAGGGGCGTTTCTACTTCAGTAACTTCACGAGCATCAAAAAAAGCACGAATTTTTTTTAAAATTCGTGCCCGCTCTTTTAATGCTGTTATTGTTGCCGCTGGCTTCCAATGACTGGAAACTCTCATGACGTTATTGTTCCCCTGCTTATTCTTTTACTCGGGAAATATAATCCCCTGTGCGTGTATCCACTTTTATTTTCTCACCCATTCCCACAAAAAGAGGCACATTTATTGTTGCACCGGTACTGACCGTTGCCGGTTTGGTTCCACCACTTGAGGTATCCCCTTTTAACCCAGGTTCGGTATGGGTGACTTCCAGAATCACATGGTTAGGTGGCGTAACCGCTATAGGTGTGCCATTCCACAAGGTAATGACATAGGAATCCTGTTCAACCAGCCATTTCTGGTTATCTCCTATAGCATTTGCATCTGCAGAAATCTGTTCAAACGTGTTAGGATCCATAAAAGTCCAGAACTCTCCATCGGTATACAAATATTCCATGTCCACATCCATTACATCAGCGGCTTCGACGCTCTCACCCGATTTAAAGGTTCTTTCAACCACCTTTCCATTCATTAAATTTCGGATTTTAGCGCGATTAAATGCCTGCCCTTTTCCAGGTTTCACAAATTCATTTTCAACGATGGTACAGGGGTCGCCATCAATCATAATTTTTAAACCACTTTTAAATTCATTTGTACTGTAATTAGCCATGAAACTTTCCCATTTTGGATGAAATAATGCACAACGACGCTATCATACCCTTTTTTTCTTCCGGCTTGCAGTCCGAAAGCTGGCAAAAACAGCTGACTCAGGGAATAAAATCAAAAAAACAGCTATTAGATTACCTGGAACTGGAAAATTCGTCCATTTATGCAGAAATAGATGCCAGTGAATTGTTTCCAACCGTAGTGCCATTGACCTTCGCCAATAAAATTAAAAAAACAACACCAGATGACCCCTTATTATTACAGGTGCTGGCATCTGAAAGGGAGTTTATTCAGGCTGAGGGCTTTGTTGAAGACCCTTTGTCCGAGCAAACCCCTCAGCAAAATAGCTCTCTTCATCCACTTTTACATAAGTATGAATCCAGAGTATTGATCGTGTTAACCGCTGCCTGTGCTATCAACTGTCGCTACTGTTTCAGACGACATTTTCCATACAGGGATTATATCCCCGGCCAAAAAGGCATAGATAATATTATCCATTATCTGCACAAACACCCTTCGGTCAATGAAGTTATCCTCAGCGGTGGCGAGCCTTTATTAGTAGATGATCACTATCTGAGCGGACTTTTAAAAGCCCTTTGCCAACAAACTGAAATTAGCAGGATTCGAATTCATAGCAGAATGTTATCGGTACTACCTGCTCGTATCACGCCAACTTTACATCAACTTTTTGCCACCTTACCTGTCCCGGTTATTCTGGTTACCCATATCAATCATGGCCAGGAAATTGATGCAGAGCTAATAAAAAAATTCAAAGAATTGAAATCATCCAACCTTACACTGCTAAACCAGTCGGTATTACTCAAGGATATTAATGATAAAAGTGAGGTTTTAGTTGAATTAAGTGAATCTTTATTCAAAGCCGGGATTTTACCCTATTATTTACACCAGTTAGATGCGGTTGCCGGAGCTGCTCATTTCAACGTCACCGATTCTAAAGCCAGAAAACTACTAAAAATAATGCTGGAAAAATTGCCGGGATTTCTGGTACCAAAGCTGGTAAGAGAAGTTAGTGGATTTTCCAGTAAAATCCCCCTGGATCTTGGGATTGAACCCCAAAACATAAAAAATTGACCACTTTTCCAGAAATTATCCCCTTTTGTTCTATATTTTAAAGACAAAATAACACTTTTAAGGTATTTAATAGCCAACAAAAGTGTAAAATCGGTTATATTGAGAATTTTTTTATAATTACTTTGTCTTTAAGCTGTATCCGGATGAAAATTGATAGTTTGCCAATATAGAGGAAACGATATTGGAAAGATGATCTTTAAATCAAATTTTTTGTCTTTAGAAATTAGTAATGTAAGGCTGTAAAACAGGAAAACTATTGACTATGCGTATCGTTGAGAGTGAATTTGGCTTAAGCTTTCGCTCACAATCTGAACAACCACAGGAACTATCCAGTTACTCTCCGAGACAAATTGAAAAATGGTTGTCAGCTTTACCTCGCGCAAATATTGGGCAAACCGCAAAACAGATTTATACCAAACTGTGTAATTCAAACAAAATGGTTATGCCCGTTGCTACCCGCCTGGCTTTCCTTAAATCCTTACAACCAGAAATCGAACGTTTACAGGAAAGTCTGGAAAAACACTTTATAAAAGCAGGAATATCACTCAAAACCAAACAGAAAAAAGTTGCCGAGCTTACCCGGGCTATTCTCAACGAAGAGGCATTGGCCTTTAAATCCGTGGTTCATCAGATATTATCAACCGGCTTCAATAGTAAAAAAAGCCATGAGTTATGTGAAGCGCTAACCTTTTCAAACTACTACGTCGCTCGTCTTATTGGCCATTGTTATCAACTTTATCTGACACCACCAGCAAGACTCTGGCGTGAATTGCATGTAATATTTCAGCTGGCCGAAAAATATCATCTGGATAAAGAAGAAGTTGTCTTACCAAAACCGCAAATTAAATCATCTCTAAGAACGATTTATAAATCGACCCTGCTGCTTGCACTGGCTCATCCTAATGAATTGCGGACTGGTGATTTCTGGCCATTACAATTCGATTCACTTGAATTTGCCCGAAAAATACGTCTGACCACAAAAATTACCGATGATATCGAATATGTGGTCAATATGAACTCTAAAGCAGCACCCTTTCATCGTAGTCTGATAGCCACCGAGATTGACAAAGATCACCTCGGCATCAACGTACAACCTCTACTGTTTTATCTGCAGACACTGGTTTCCAGTAAAAAAATCGAGCATAAGCGGCTTAAACCAGCACTGATACGCCATTTGATGAGTGCCATCGGCAATCTGGCCACTCGTTCTTTTTCAAGAACACCCTGTAATGAAGGGATACAGGTTGCAATTGGACTGGCATCTACTCATGCATTAATTGAACGTGGGGAACTGGAAGTCTCTCATCAGAATCCTCCAGTACCACTGAATGGTGAAGATGCCTTATCAGCACTTGAAGGCAGTTTAAAAAATGTCGAGGTTCTGGAAGTTGAAGATTCCATGCGTGTATATCCCGCCTCAACCAGAGCGTCAGCTTTAAAAAAAGAAGAAGATGATAAGTGGTTACGAATGTACCGTCCCAAAGTTTCGGTTAATGAAAGTAAAGAATTACAGGAAAGTTATCAATTGGTACCGGTCGATATGACTGAGAAAGCCTTACCCAGAGATTATCGATTACTACCGGCAGCTATTTTAAATATTAGCCCCGGTGGTTATTGTCTGAAACTGGATGGAGCGTTACCCAAACAAACCCAGACAGATGAAATTATTGGCCTGATGGAGGTTGACGATGAAGGTGGCTGCAGTTGGAATATTGGTACTATTCGTTGGCTGCAGCGTACTGCTGACAATCAGCTCAGTGCAGGCATTCAACTGATTTCCCCTAATGCTAAATCCGTCAGTACCACCTTAAAAGCAAATGCAGGTCGAAATTATGCTACACATCGAAGTCTTTTGCTGCCCTCATTATCTCATATTGGCCAACCAGCCAGTATTATCACACCCACTTTACCTTATGAAGTTGGCTCTGTGGTTAAAATGAAACTGGATGGTAAAAGAATTGATATTAAACTGGAAGAATTGCTTCAGGCGGGACGTAGCTATTCCCGGTTTACCTTTATTGAACTCAATCCACAAAAGGACGAAATCCAAAATCAGGACCCTTTTCAATTGGCAGATGATGATTTTTCTACTGTTTGGGAAATTTTATAGCGTTTTATCGCGGCATGATGTGAGCATATGCACACTTTATTTTGATTTTCACCAAACCTTTGATTTTTTTCACGGCGAAGCTAAGATATACTATTCAGATGTTACTATTTCTGTGAATAGTTAATTTAAAAAAAACATATCCATGAAGAAACAAAAGTTCAGAGTGCCTGAGACGATTCTTCGATGGGTTTAAAGCGCAAGGAGCCGCTAATTTATGCCTTCAAGCCGGTCTTCGGACAACAAAACTGTTCATGCTTTAATGTTAGATCCATCGTCAAACGACGCCGAACAGACGCTCAACATCCTCAGAAATAGCGGATTAGCTGTTCGAGCGACTCAAGTTGTTAATGAAGATGAATTAACCGATGCTTTAGCGCGTCAAAGTTGGGATATCTTTCTGGCAAAAGAAAGCTGTCCACAATTACCTGTCACCAAAGCCCAGGAAATCATACAACACAGTGGTCGTGATATTCCGGCAATTCTTATCTCAGATGATTTTAATGCGGCCAAAGTTTCTGAGGCATTCGATAATGGTTTCCAATCCCTTATTCCTGAAGATGATGCGCATTTACTTGAAACCCATGTTCACCGCGAACTGCACCACCTCGAAGACCGGCGCAGACGAAAACAGGCTGAAGCACAGCTAAATGAAGCAGAAAAACGCTGTGAGCTCCTACTGGCTAACTCTCGAGATGCCATAGCCTATATTCATGAGGGGATGCATATTTATGCCAATAAATCCTATCTTGAATTATTTGGCTTTACCAGCTGGGATGAACTGGAATGTATGCCAATAATGGATATGATTGCCCCGGCTCACCATGAGTCCTTCAAAGATTTTCTCCGGCAACAAAGCCGAACCCCAAATGAAATGCCCTATGATTTTGTTGGTGTTGAATCCAATGGTACCCATTTTGATGGCAGTTTATCCTTATCCAAAGCAAGCTATGATGGCGAAGCCTGTATTCAGGTATTAATTGCCTTGAGAGGCAATGACGAACAGGAATTGCAGGAAAAATTAAAGGAACTGTCAAATGTTGATGCTCTCACCGGGCTGGCAACGCGTGAACTTTTACTGACGAATCTCACCGAAGTTATAAATAACGCAGCAAATAATGAACTTAATGCTGCACTGGCGTATATAGAAGTTGATCAATTTGATGAATGGGAAACAAAATTAGGTTTAAAAGCTTCTGATGAAATACGTTTAAGTGTTGCCGACTGGTTAATGGAAGTGGCAACAGAGCAGGATACCATTGCAAGAATTGGTGATCATACTTTTGCTTTATTGCGCTCTGAAACCGATAAAGAAGACTTTAAAACGGTTTGTGATAAGCTACTGCAATCATTTAGCGAGCGATTAATTGAAGCCAACAAACAAACTATTTCAGGCACTCTTTCAATTGGTGTTTGCATCATTAACGAACAATCCCCCGATGCTGAGCAGGTTGTTTATGATGCCCACGCGGCAGCAAACCGAGCGGAAACCGGTGGCGGAAATCGAGTCAGAATTTTTGAAGATGCCGTCGATGGTGTTTCAACTGACAAACAACAAAAAGAAGCTTTACGACAAATTCAGGAAGCCATGGAAACAGGACGAGCACACCTGTTATTCCAGCCTATTGTTAAATTACATGGCGATTCACAGGAATTTTTCCAGGTATTATTGCGCATTCGTGATGAGAAAGATGAGCCCGTGCCAGTGTCACAATTATTCCCGGTTACTCAGGGCAC
>DRNA01000263.1 GCA_011322365.1 Aeromonadales bacterium
CAATTGCACGATACACTTCACAGCCATGGTTTATCCGATCAGAGTGAGGATACCGGCAAGCGGGTTTTATATCAGTCTATTGTTCTGCTGGCACAGGTGTTAATTAAACGCAGCACACAGCGATTCTCAATATCGATTGAAGAACTGGCCGTGATCCTTAATCTTGATACCGATGAAGTCTATCATGTTCTGGATAAAATGCGTGATATGGAACTGGTTTCACTCAAGGAAGATTTGTTGATCAGCGAGCTTCGGCCACAGAAATTACGTCAGTTAAGCGCTACCCTTTCCAATCTTAAAGAGCATCTGACTTCCATACTATACGAATTGTCTCATCAACGCTTTAAACTGAAAGAACTTAATTTTTCACTCAATAAGGCTGGGATCCGTATCCAGTGCGCCGATTATAGTTATTTTTTAAAATACTGGTTATTAAACCTGACTAAAAAAGGCCTGTTTGAATGTTACCGGGATAAAGTGGGCGATCACGCTTGGTATGCCAATGTCCATGATCAGGACTATCTAAATAAAGCCATTCATCAGTTTACCCATATTGTTCAGGCCGTTGTGCAATATATTATTAATGAAGGCGAAGACGTTACTGAGGATAAAGATAAAAAGACACTGATTGCCTATGAAAAAATGGTACAGTACTGCAATCACCAACTGGGTAAAAAATTATCCGTCAATGAATATGATAAGGCTGTCCTTTTTTTACACAATATTCGTTTGTTACGTCTGGAAGGCGGACGGGTTCTGCATCATATGCAGATCGAAATTTATATTGATAATGCACTAAGCAGTAATAAACAGTATACCAAAGAAGATTATAAGCTGCGCATGGCACCGCTTTACCAGAGAAAACGCTCAGCGGTTCATATTATGGAACATTATATCCAGCTACTCAGTAGAAATCCGGGACTGGCCAGTAAATTTGCAACCGATTATTTTACCCTGGACTTTAAACAATTTGTCAGTTTTTACAAGCTGAGTAAAAAACTCAGATTACCCATTTCCAAAGACCGTTACGAAAGAATTGTCCATGGTCTGACGGATGATCAAAAAGCCGTTGTCTTTGACGAAAAAACCTCAGCTATGTTGATACTGGCCGGGCCCGGAACCGGTAAAACCAAAGTACTGGTTAATAAAATTGCCCATATGATCATTAATGGCGATTATAAGCCGGAACATTTTCTGATGCTGACCTTTACCCGCTCTGCCGCCCATGAGTTTAAGCAAAGGCTGTTTGAATTACTCAGTGATCTCGCTTATGACATTGATATATACACCTTTCATGGCTATGCCACTGAACTGGCCGGAACAGGCTTTGATAATAACCAGAAGGCCGAGGACAAATTTGCTGAACTGATCCCTCAGGTAACTCAGAAGCTGAAAAACAATGAGCTGTTTCTACCCTTTAAAAATGCCGTTATTTTAGATGAGTTTCAGGATATTAATGAAGATGCCTTCGAATTTGTTTATGAACTATACCGGCAGTTTTCAGAGATGAAGGGTCAGGAGCGCGCCCGGGATGTGCGAATGATTGCCGTGGGTGACGATGATCAATGCATTATGGAAATGACCAATGGCGCCAGTATTAATTATATGAAACGCTTTGTTGAGCAATTTAAAAAAGAGGATGACAAGGCAGCAGAAGGAAATGTTAAAAGAAAGTGGTATAAACTGGGTCTGAATTTTCGCAGTAAAAGCAAAATTGTACAATGTAATAATCAATTCGCTTCAGAAATCAGAGAAAGAATTGACGAATATAAGGTCATCAGGCCTTATAGTAATCAGCCCGGTGAAGTATTCCTGCATTATTATCAGACCCCGGATTTTTTAACCGCTTTATTACCTTTTATCCAGAAAAGTGATCAGAAAACCATCGCCCTGCTCAGCCATGAAAATGAACAGGTTCTGGATATCTATTCCATATTAAAGGAAGATCCGACCCTGGATGTTTCCTACCTGTTAAAAAATGAAGGTTTTCATCTGTATATGATGGATGAAATCAGTGCTTTCAGTCATTTTCTTGAAACCAATCTGGATGAGAACGATAAAATAATCAGTCAAACCCTGTTTGATAATGCCAAAACTTATCTAATTGAGGAATACGCTGATTCCTCCAAACTCAACATTGCCTTAAAACATATCCATGATTTTGAAGAAAATCATGATTTACTTACCCTGTCTTTCTGGAACAATTACACTTGGGAAACCTTTGCCGGCAGTTTCAGCGACACACCCAGTAAAATAATCGTATC
The DNA here is from genome assembly GCA_011322365.1 of Aeromonadales bacterium. Taxonomy (GTDB): domain Bacteria; phylum Pseudomonadota; class Gammaproteobacteria; order Enterobacterales; genus DRNA01. The sequence continues at coordinate 2,265 of DRNA01000263.1, forward strand.
CACAATTCATCGTTCCAAGGGCAAGGAATTTGATGAAGTGCATGTGATCCTTCAACATGAACACCATCAGAATCATTCAGACTATTTTAAACGACTTTATTATGTGGCACTTTCCAGAGCAAAAACTTTACTGCATATACACTCTTATCCCAGACAGTCTTTTAAAACTCTGGAAAGCCTGGATATCAGCGTAAAGGAAAATCCTGAGAAACATTTCCCACCACTAAAAAAACGGCTTTTAATCATGCAGCTGGAAGATGCTTATCTGAGCTATTTATCAAGAAATACACACAATCAGCACTATGTTTCAAACCACAAAATTATGGCAGGCGCTACTGTTCGACTCCAGATAGATAAGAATGGCAATGGCTATAGTATTGTGCAGAACAATACCGTAATTGGCAGGACATCAAGAAAGTTTACAAAATTACTTAAACAGTCCATTTCCAGAGGTTATTCAATTAATGATTCTGAAATTGAATATGTAGCAAAATGGTTCTGTAAAGAGACAGAGCGGTTTAATGATATTTTTCTGTGCCGGATTAGCCTTGTTAAAGGCCAGGGTTAGTGTATCAATTTCAATGCTGAGCCCTTTAAAATATTATGTATTGCTGATTTGGCCTTGAGCCTGTCATTTAAACGACCTGGAATTTTCATTTTAAAATGACTAATTGTTTAAATATGAGATATTATAGCGCTTTGCCAGTTTTGAAAGACGCTTATCCAATGTCCATAACATGGCATCAGGTGTAATAAGTGCTGATGCAAGAAGAGATATATCTACAAAACCACAACCCATTCCATATATTTTATCACGTTCAATAAACCCTAAAACTTCATTAAAACTTGCCTGATTAGCCATTTTTAACAGCTTAATATTATTTAAAGTCCGGGTTCGTGGCATGGGAGGAGTACCACAGGCCAGTTCACCAATAATCATTGGGTGCGAAAGAACATTATCCTGATTAAGCAGTTCTCTCAGTTTCGTGTTGGAATTTTTAAAATGATCAACCCAAACGGATGTATCAACAAGCACATTCATCAGGATGCATTTTCTCGGCGTCTGGGTACATCCTGCATATCAGGTACAGTTCCGCCAAGATCAGCAAGACGTTTTGCTGCCTGTACTCTGACAAATGTTTTGATAGCTTCTCGAAAAAGATCAGACTTATCCATTTCAGGATCGGCCACTTCCAAAGCCTGTTTATAAAGTTCGTCATCTATCGTAACTGTAGTTCGCATACCATAAACCCACATAAATTTTGATACCATATTGCATCAAAAAAAACATCACGTCAAATTTTATATTTCACAAACGATACAGTACCGTCATAGATATCGTCAACATGCTGTTATTAAATGAAACAAGGTGTTATATAAAGAAACGCTGAAATCACCAAAATCCTTATAATACAAGGATTGTGGGATAGTTTGATACGTTTTGAAATGGCTGTTTGGTGGAGATGGCGGGAGTCGAACCCGTTCATAGTATGAGTAAGTAAAATCATGTGTATTATTTACTGGATTTGGCTATTAGGTAGACATACTTAGTCATACTTCTTTATATAAATATGCGGGAAAAAATGGGGGAATTATTTAAAAAATTTCTAATGAACATTCGGATATCTTAATATGACTTTATTCTTCCAAATCATATTAATTGTGAATTGACTTGATTATTATAAAAAGTTAACATATATATAAACCATAAGTAGATGCTAATTAATGCCTGACAATTACAACAATGACTCCGAGGACAATAGTGAGCAAGAACCAGCTCCTGAATGTTTAGAAGATATTATTGGCTCTAAATTAAGGATCAAGCAGGCCCAGGATAAATATAAAGCTGCTCAAAACTTAAATAATGAGTTAAGCCATGTGAATAATTCACCGCTAAGAGTAAAAGTTAGGTTATTTGCTATGCTAGAGCGTCTTGCTGAAGATGGTAAACTCAGGATGCCTAAGCAATTCAACAAAGAAGCTACTCTTGGCAATAAAAAACACTTTTATGCCATTAAGCCTCACAAAAAAATTAGAGCTTATGGATGGTATTCAAGTAAATATACTGGTGTATTTTTCATTAGTCATTATAAATATAAAAAGCAACAAAAATTAGACTCTGCAGATACTGATAGAGTTAACAAAATGTGGAGAGAGGTGGAAGATGAATAAGTCTTTTAATAGCTGGTTTGGAGATTCTGAAGAAGCCCAAAAATTGTATGCTCAGGAGTCTTTAATTGTTAATACTTCAGAGGATTTTTTAACTCTTATGGAAGAGATGGGAGTAACAAAGTCCAAACTATCAAAATTGATCGGCAAGTCAAAATCTTTTGTTACTCAATCATTAAACGGTACCAGGAATTTAACATTAAAAACCTTGGCGGATATGGCTTATGTTATGGGAGCTAAAGTGGTAGTTAAATTTGAGTTTGAAGAAACTCAAAACAAGGCTGACACTGTTAGTGACAAAGTATTTCTTCAAGTTGTTGCCAAACCTACTAAAAATAAGGTTATGAATATCAGTAAGCCTACAAAGCTAACAACCTTTCAAGCTCAAGAAAATATTGTTTATGAAGAGTTTAAAGAAGCCGTATGAATAAAGCATTACTTGATAAAGCTATAAATAATCTTGCTATCCATGATGTTTATTTGAGTTCCAGCACTATTGATGTAAAAAATGGCTTTATTCCAGAACTTCAAACAGAACCATTATTGATTCAATTTAAAAATTCAATTCAAGGTTCATCTCTAGCTAAAATAGAAGGTGATGAAAACTTCAAAGCCTTATTAATTTATCATTATGATGTAGGATTTAGAGCTTTACCACAAGGATTGAGTGATGAAATTATGGCTAATGAAGAATTGTTAAAAAATGAAATTCTGGCTGAAGTTACGGCAACTTTTAACGCATCTTATTATGCAAAAGAAATTCTTGATGATGATGAGATGATGGAGTTTGGATTTTCAAATGTAGGGTTTAATGTATGGCCATACTGGAGAGAATATGCATCTTCTATTGCTAACCGGATAAGATTACCTCACTTTATCGTTCCATTAAAGCGAGTTAATGATATAAAAGAGCCGACTCAATAAAAATTAACTTATATTCATAGGGAAGATCTTTAGAGGTTGAAATGAAGCCATTTTGATGATCAAATAGAAGTTAGCAGACAACTATTTATTCTAATCAAAAGGCTTGGTAATCCCCCTGAAAAATCAGAGATTTATTTCTTCATATTTGGTGGAGATGGCGGGAGTCGAACCCGCGTCCAGAAACCTTCTGCCATCAGTTTTTTACATGCTTAGCACTACCGGTAGTTTTAATGAGTTTTTGCCGGGTAGCCAGGGCAAATCCTCACGAGTCCGTTTAAAGTTTAACCCG
>DRNA01000264.1 GCA_011322365.1 Aeromonadales bacterium
CAATGTTATCTCCATTATTGGCATTATTTTATTAATTGGTATTGTCATGAAAAATGCCATCATGATGATTGATTTTGCCCTGGATGCTCAACGGCAGCAAAACATGCCCGCCCGTGAAGCGATATTTCAGGCCTGTCTATTACGTTTTCGACCTATTTTAATGACGACTATGGCAGCTTTACTTGCCGCACTACCGCTGATGTTCAGTTGGGGTGTAGGAGCTGAATTACGCCACCCTCTGGGGGTCACACTGGTTGGTGGTCTTATCGTCAGTCAACTATTAACACTGTTTACCACACCGGTAATTTATCTGGCTTTTGAAAAACTGGTGAATTCTGAACATCGTTTGGTTGAGATGGAGAGCAATGAAATAGAAAGCCGCCAGATGGATCAGGATTAATGCAATGAATTTATCAGCATTATTTATTCATCGCCCCATAGCCACAACCTTACTAACTATTGGCATTGTACTGGTGGGGCTGGCTGCACTGAATCTGTTACCAATTTCACCCTTACCTAAAGTGGATATCCCTACCATTAAGGTAAAAGCCTACCTGCCGGGTGCAAGCCCTGAAACCATGGCAGCATCGGTCACCACCCCGCTTGAACATACTCTGGGTCGAATTTCCGGTTTAACTGAAATGACCTCTCGCAGTGCAACAGGCGCGACGCGAATTGTGTTACGTTTTGATTTCAACCGCGATATCAACGGTGCTGCGCGAGATGTTCAGGCAGCACTCAATGCGGCACAAAGTCAATTACCCAAGGGGCTGGTGAGTAACCCCAGCTATCGGAAAGTCAACCCGGCAGATGCTCCTATTATGATATTAGGGTTGACTTCTAATACCCTGACTCAGGGTCAGATGTATGATGTTGCCTCCACACTCATTACACAAAAATTATCACAACTCAGCGGCGTCGGTGAAGTGGAAATTGGTGGTAGTTCACTACCTGCAGTACGCATTGAACTTAATCCCTTCGCCTTGCATAAATATGCCATTGAATTTGATACTGTGCGTAAAGCAGCTATTGCAGCTAATGCTAATTTCCCTCAGGGTGCTCTGGAAAAAGGACAAAAGTACTGGCAGATTGCCAGCAATAGTGCCGCGAAAAAAGCAGCTGATTTTATGCCGGTTATTGTGGGTTATAGTGGTAAGGGTCTTGCAGTACAGCTATCTGATGTTGCCAAAGTTGAAGACTCGGTACAGGATATCTACAATGCTGGCATAGCCAATAATAAACCTGCTGTTCTGATCATTATTCGTCGCGAACCCAATGCCAATATTATTAAAACGGTCACAGCAATAAGTGATATTTTACCCACTTTAAAAGCATCATTACCAGCTGCCATTAATGTTGATGTCATGATGGAAAGAACTTCCACCATTCGCGCTTCCATGCGTGATGCAGGTTATACGCTAGTGATTGCGGTGGTGCTGGTAACACTTGTCGTACTGCTATTTTTACGAAATTTTCGAGCGGCACTTATTCCCACTATAGCCGTTCCAGTTTCACTCATTGGCACATTTACTGCCATGTATCTATTAGACTACACCCTGGATAATCTCTCACTGATGGCACTAACCATTGTAGTCGGGTTTGTAGTTGATGATACCATCGTAGTACTGGAAAATATTTCCCGGCATATTGAAAATGGCCTTTCACCACATGAAGCTGCGCTGGTTGGCGCAAAAGAAGTGGCGCCCACAGTTCTGTCTATGACCATTGTTCTTATTGCGGTATTTATACCCATGTTATTAATGGAAGGGTATGTCGGACTTTTTGTGCGAGAGTTTTCAGTTACTTTAGCCGTAGCCATTACAATATCTCTGGTGATCTCTCTGACCGCAGCCCCCATGATGTGTGCCCACTTACTTAAACCACACCAGTCCAATGTCCAGCTTCCCGTAATTTTTCGACTGAGTGAACGCTTTTTTACACAATTACTGCATCTTTATGAGCGAAGTTTAAAATGGGCTCTCAACCGTTCTGTTCTTACCATGTTGATCTTGATTGCCACTATTTTATTAAATTTTTATCTTTATATCAGCATCTCTAAAGGCTATTTCCCAAAGCAGGATACCGGCCAGCTCACCGCCAGAATTGAAGGTGAACAAAGTGCCTCCTTTGCTATGATGCAAGAGAAATTAAGTCGTTATGTAAAGATTATTTCAGCTGATCCCGCTGTTGAAAATGTGGTCGGTTTTACCGGAGGTTCAAAACGAAATAACGGTGAGTTGTATATTATGTTAAAACCCTCCGAGCATCGTCAGGCCAATGCCTATCAGATTGTAGAAAGATTACGTACTCAGCTTGATCAAATACCTGGAATAAAACTCAATCTGAAACCTGTTACCGATATTAAAGTGGGTGGACGCCAAAGCCGCTCTTCCAATGAGTTTACCATACAGGCGGACGATCTGGACATGCTGAGGAAATGGGAACCACGTATTCGAGAAGCCATGTCAAAAATACCGCAATTAAAAGATGTGGTTACTGACGAGCAAAGTAAAGGGCTGGAAACCCTGTTAACCATCGATCGTGATATGGCAGCCCGATTTGGTATCAGCGTAAAGCAACTGGATAGTATGTTAAATAATGCCTTTTCCCAACGCACTATTTCAACTCTTTATGAACCGCTTAATCAATATCGTGTAGTGATGGGTGTAGCTACCGAATATGCGCAGTCTGCTGATGCACTCGATCATATGCAACTGACAAATCTCCAGGGTGGACAGGTACCTCTGACCATTATAGCGACACGACAACAGCGTAAAACAGCACTCAGTGTCAGTCATTTTGGCCAACTCCCTTCCTCAACCATCTCCTTTAACCGAGTAAAAGGAGTTTCGTTATCCCAGGCCAAAAAGGCAATAGATAAAGCATTAAGTGAACTGGCTATGCCAGATTCTGTTCGTGGGAGTTTTCAAGGTTCAGCAAAGGCTCTGAAAGCCATGCTAGATAGTCAACCCGTTCTTATTCTGGCCGCATTTTTAACATTGTATATTGTTTTGGGCATGCTTTACGAAAGTTTGATTCATCCACTCACCATTTTATCAACATTACCCTCGGCTGGTATCGGCGCATTATTGGCTTTAATGGCTTTCCGTACTGATTTTAATGTCATCGCCATGATTGGTATATTTATGCTGGTTGGTATCGTCATGAAAAATGCTATTATGATGATTGATTTTGCCATTGCTGCGCAGCGGAATTCAGCTAAAACGCCGAAGGAAGCCATATTTCAGGCCTGTTTGCTCAGGTTCAGACCCATTTTAATGACTTCACTTGCTGCGTTGCTGGCAGCTATCCCGCTTGCAATTGGCCAGGGAGATGGAGCCGAAATGAGACAGCCACTTGGTATAGCCATTGGTGGTGGATTAATTATGAGCCAGTTACTGACACTTTACACTACCCCGGTGGTTTACCTTTATCTTGACAGATTCAGTCGTTGGGGTAAAAATCTTATCCACTCTGGCAAACCACATGCTAATACAACTACAGTAGTTAAGGATTCTACCGCATGAAAGTTTATCCGGTTATTTCGCTAAGGCGCCAGCTCACATTCATACTACTGTGGTTATTTGTCTCTGGCTGTACCGTAGTTGGTCCTGATTATCAGCGCCCTGCTGTTGATTTACCGGCCAACTTTAAGGAAAGCACCACAGAAAACATTCTCATTAAACCAACCAGTTCTGCAACTATTGATAGCAGATGGTGGCTGATTTATCAGGATGTAGTCTTAAACCAGCTGGAGCAGAAGATGGAGCTGCAAAATTTCTCATTAAAAGCTGCAGCAGCACAGATGCAACAGGCCCAATCCTCCGCTAAAATTGCCCTGGCTTCTCAATCAGCCACGGTAGATGCCGGGGGGAGAAATGATTTCGGCTTTCTCGCCAGTTGGGAAATTGATCTCTGGGGAGGCATCAGGCGAAAGGTTGAAGCCAGCGGAGCTAACGCACAGGCCAGTGAAGCTGATTATGCAGCGGCAAAACTATCGCTTCAGGCTCAGCTTGCCCAAAATTATGCACTGATAAGAATTGAGGATGCTATTATCGACTTACTCGAAGATACTATTGCATCTTATCGACGTTCTTTAACCATAGCCCAGAATCAGTATACAGCAGGTATTGTAGATGAAGGAATAGTAGCCCAGGCTCAGGCGCAACTGAGTAGTACAGAAACACAATGGTACGATGCCCGTATCATTCGTGCACAACTTGAACATAGTATCGCTGTACTGATTGGTCAAAACCCAGCCGCTTTTACACTCGCAAAAACAAAGACAACACTCAAGGTACCCCAAATTCCAGTCCTACTGCCTTCCCAATTACTGCATCGACGACCGGATATTGTAGCAGCAGAACGAAGAATGGCAGAGGCAAGTGCACAGATCGGAGTGGCAGAAGCCGCATCTTACCCTTCACTGAATATTTTTGCTGGAGCCAGTATCAGAGATGAGTTAATTGGGGGAGGTGAATTACTCATACCACTTTATCGTGCAGGCTCATTAAAAGCATTGAGCAACAAAGCTCGTGCAGCATTTAAACAGGTCGTAGCAAATTATCGCCAGACCGTTCTCAACAGTTTTTTAGAAGTGGAAAACAGTCTGGTTGCCTTAAATTTGTTACAACAGGCTGCTGCTACTCAGGATAAGGCGGTAAAAGCTAACCTGAAATCAGTCCAGATCACAAAAAATCAATTTAAAGTGGGTATTGTCAATTATCAATCTATTGTAATTGAAGAAACCAAATTCCTAATCAACGAACTTACTGCACTGAATATACTTAGCCGTAGGCTAGTAGCCAGTGTTGACCTGGTCAAGGCACTTGGTGGAAACTGGCAATCACCGTTTTCAGATGAAAAAAAAAGTGAAAACAACACGTCAGCAGTAGATAAAAATACTAACTAACCCTGAGACAATTTTCCCTTTTGCCAGATTAAAAAATAGTAGATTAAAACTGCATAGCGAAAGAGACACCTGCACCTTTACTATCAACCCAGGGCACGATCTGAACCTTATCATCAAAAGCGTCAGTAAAATACCAGCCACTTAAGCTACCGATAGTCGCCCCCGCCACTACATCATACCAATGATGTTTATCGGCTTTTACTCGAGCTACACCAGTTAAGGTGGCTAAAGCATAGGCGGGGAAGCCGTATTTCCAGCCATAACGACGATTCAGAGTAGTTGCCGAGGCAAAAGCATTTGCAGTATGACCTGAGGGAAAGCTCTTATTATCGCTACCATCGGGGCGGCGTTCAGGAAACAGGGTTTTTCCAAGAAGAGCCCCACCTTCAGCAGCACCTATACTATACAAAGCCTGGCGGAAGCCTTGCCAGTCACTACGTGATGCCGGTAGAATTAATGCCGTCCCGGTTAAGGTGAATACACTGTAATTACTGATATCATCCCAGGTCTTTTTGCTTAAAGCATGAGCATTGGGAATAACTAAAAGGGCGAATAAAAACACAAATGCAATATGACGATTCTTCATTATTATTTCCTTTATATTTGCAAACAAAATTGGCTGCTGTATATCACCGGGTAATGTATCACCGGTATATACCGGTGATAGTTAAAATTGTTAAACTGTACTTCTCAATATTTTCTAAAATTCACCAATTCTCTAACAACAGAGTACAATGCCTGAGACTTTCACATGATGAATAAAGTTCCCTCGAGACAACTCATGAATAGGTGCTTTTTAGTGCTATTTGTTACCATCGCTGCTGGAATAGCATTAAATTATTATGGGCCATTCAAAATAGAAGAATCGATTCTTCTATTGTTTAGAAGAAGTAATGATATTTCCCAGCTTTCAGGCCCGGCCTGGGTGCAGAGTATCTGGAGTGTGATCAGTTGGTCAGGAAATACCCTGCCCCGTGTCATTACAGCCCTGCTTGGCATAATAATTTTTTTACTGTTTCGACGCTGGAAAGAGGCTTTTTTTATTTCAGGGGTTTTGCTTAGCGGTTTTCTATTTTCAACACTATTAAAACTCTGGGTTGCCCGTCCCAGACCCGAAATTGTACCCCACCTGGATTATGTCAAAACAGCCAGTTTCCCCAGTGGTCATGCTCTCAACAGTACGCTATTCTACCTCACCATGGTAGTTGTTATTGCACCGTTACTGTCTAAGAAGAGCTACCGTAGAGTGTTATATATTAGCGCAATCGCATTATCACTGGCCACTGGGATTTCGCGACTTGCTCTGGGTGTCCACTGGCCAACAGACGTTATTGGTGGCTGGATAATTGCTGCCTGTTGGGTTAGTCTCTGGTTAAGTTTCAGAGAATTCTACTGGCGTTAGTTAATCAACAGTGCACTAATCAGAATTTTGAATTGATTTTGTAAATCCACGCTCAGTTAAAAACTCACTTACCCGTTGCTTTGTTTGCAGCAGAACCTGTTCGAGAGGTTGTAAACTATCAATTTCAATGATGGGCGCGCCATTAAATTTAAATAAGGGCGTAACCTCTATTTTCCTTTGCAGCAACTCGCGAGGATGATCCGGTTTGCGTGCACAGGCGGTTTCAACATCGACGTTTAATCGTATTACCAGATCGGGTACGTTTGCCGTCATCCATTTAAATGCATTGAATTCCCGTCGAGCCAACCAGCGAACAATAAAATTCCCCTGAGCATCAATGGAAAGATCGGGGCCATCATAGGCATTCGGTACATCAAGTTGAGGAAAACGATCCGCAACAATAATTAATCCCTGCTCACGAAGTTGTAGCATTCGTCGAAAACGTGCCTTGCGTCGAATCACAAAAGCATACATGACCAATGAAGAAATAACGCCCGGTGTTTTATTTTTTTTCCCTGACTGATGTACCTTTGCCACTTTGCGCTCTATCAGCCGTTCAATATATTTACCGATTAAAGGAAGTTGTGCTAAATTCCGCCCAACATTTCCTGCCTGCTTTCCTAAATGTACGGCTATAGCAGGTGAAAATTCGGCAGCAGTAATAATAATCTGTTCTGCAACTGTGGACTTTCCGGAACCGTCACAGCCGACTATGGCTATTAACGGGCCCGGTTTAGTGTTTTTTTCCGGCATTAAGAGATGCCATCAAAAGTCTTGGTCAGGTATCGTAAACCACGGACAATGATAAAGGCAACCATACTCACACCCCAAAGATAGTACCAAAACATATTGTCGGGTAATTTTGTGGTATCAAATCCTCGAGATGCAAAATCTGTTGCGACAACAGCGGTAAATAGCCAGTTTATCTTTTTATCTTCCCGTTTGATACATCGCCTGATCCAGAATGGGTATCTGGGCTTTTTCCAACCATGGAATCTTGGCATAAGAAAAGGCACTTCTTTGGCCCATTCACTATGCGCTTCACCAAACTCCCTACGCAAAAACTCTTCTTCATAAACAGAAATTCGTTCATAAATTAATACGGAAAGCAGAAAAACCAGAGAAGCATAAACCCAACTACCTGATAACATGGCCAGACCGGTAAAATTAAGAATACGCCCAAGATACAGGGGATTGCGCACGATTGAATAGGGTCCTGTGGTATTTAATTCAGCAGCAATGGCTTCCTTTTTAGTCACTCCTGAAGTACCCAAAGCAGCATAACCACTGGTCACTATTCGAACCAGTGCACCCGTAGATGCAATTACGAATCCACCCCAATACCAGATTTCATTCAATTGATGGGATTCAAAAGGACCAATCGAACGATAATAGTAGGCAATAATGACACTAATGACCACCACAATGCTCAGATAAGTACCTCTGATTTTGAATAAAAAATTTCCGCTTCGAGCAAGTTCCTGTTGATACATACTATATTTTTCCTCATGTTGGATTCAAAAAATGTGAGTCTCTTATCGAGAGTACACATATAAAAAACCAGTTATGGGCAATTTAAAGCCCGAGATTGTAACACAACCATGATGCTTTGGAAGACCTTACTATTTCTGCTGGTAGAGACCTGTACAAATGTTCTTTGAATGACGTTACCCTGTGGAACATATTACATTATCACTGTAATTATCTAAGTTAACTTAAACTAATAGTAAAGAAATAAAAAAACTGTCACACTAAGATATTCAATAAATATCAGTTGACTCATCATAGTCATACAACCGTTAATATCGTAAACTTAACCTCAGTTTTTATATACTCACAGGTTTTACAATAATGACGAAATCATCCACTCCTACTGAGCGACACTATCTTGATAATGTTATTGCCGTCATTGGATGCGATGGTTCTGGTAAATCTACACTTTCCAGTGATTTGTTATCACACATTAAAGAGCAAAGGCCGGCAGAATTGATCTATCTTGGTCAATCATCAGGTAATATTGGCAACTGGATCAAAAATCTACCTATAATCGGAAAATCCCTGAATAAATTTCTGAAGAAAAAAGCAAAAAAGGCACACGGTAAAAAAGATACACCTCCTGATATGGCCACGGTACTTGTTATCTATCTTCTTTCAAAATGGCGAGTCCATAAATTTCGTAAAATGTTAAGACTTAGTCGCCGTGGCATTGCAATTATCACCGATCGCTACCCCCAGGCGGAGGTCCCCGGTTTTTACTTTGATGGCACAGGACTTGGCGCATTACAAACTGACAGCTGGTTAGCCAAAAAACTCTCAATACAAGAATACAAACTCTATCAGTGGATGGCGAGTCATAAACCTGCTTTGGTTATCAGGTTAAATATTGATGAAGAAACTGCATTTAGTCGAAAACCGGATCATAAACTGGAAATGCTTCGCAAAAAGATATCAGTCATTCCGGAACTTCATTTTAATCATGCTCAGATATTGGATTTAAGTAGCCTGAAACCTTATGCAGAAGTCCTTGAAGAGGCTATAAATGGTGTAGAAAAAAGCCTAATACAGTAAACAGACTGACTTAATGAACACCCATTAACATTTAACCTCTGATGTGCTATCTTCTGGACATAAACTTTTTGTAATTCGGCTAATTTCTACATGTCAGAGTCAAATAATCACGCTGGTAAGCGGATTAAAATGCTTACGGGTGTCATCGCTATTGTCGGCTGCGATGGAACTGGTAAATCCACTTTATCAGCTAATATTCTAAACCATCTGCAACAAATTGGGCCGGCAAGGAGACACTATCTCGGCCTGGTTTCTGGTGAAACAGGTGATAAAATCAAATCGTTACCTTTTGTTGGAGTTCGACTGGAGCGATACCTCGCAAAAAAAGCTTCTCGTGCGCAGGACATGAAAAAAACACTACCCAGTACCTGGACATCTCTGGTTATGTTTTTTTTATCTTATTACCGTGCCATACAACTGCTTAGAGTCAGGCGGTTTTCAAAAAAGGGGACCTGGGTAATATCGGATCGATATCCACAGGCTGAAATTCCAGGTTTTCATTATGATGGTCCGGGTTTAACTTCAACGAGAACAAACAGCTGGTTTGTACGCAAATTGGCAGCCAGAGAACAAAAACTCTATAACTGGATGGCCAATTATCAACCTGAATTGATTATTCGACTGGATATAGATGCCGATACGGCATATTCCAGAAAACCCGATCATGACATGCAGGAATTAAAGGATAAAATCGCCGTGATGACACAATTAAATTACAATGGTGCACCTATACTGGATCTGGATGCCACTAAACCTTTTAAAGAGGTTCTAGCTACAGCTATAGCAGGGATTCGAAAATGCCAGAAATATCCTGACCATCAAGCGTAACACTTCTTAGTTTGGCTCATCATGATAGTGGTAAGAATATCAGCAATCAACTGAGTGAAGAAAAAATGAGCGATCAGAAAAAGAAACCCGGAGATCCGCTCTGGAGAAAAACCTTAATGAAATGGGGAAAGCGTTTCCTGCGCTGGTCTGGACGCTTCCAGGGTCGTCATTCCCTTATCAGCACAACTCCGGTAATCGCTAATAAAGAATTTTCCTGGGTACCGCAGCTGGAAAATGCCTATGGCGATATCCGAGAAGAATTAGATAATTTGCTTAAACATCCAGAAGACATTCCAGCTTTTCATCAACTTTCGCCTGATCAAAAACGTATTTCCAAGGGTAATAACTGGAAAACTTTTGGCTTTTATGTTTATGGAAACAGGGTGGATGATAATTGTAATCTGTGTCCAAAAACGGCTGCTGTGCTGGATTCACTACCGGGAATGCGCACTGCCATGTTCTCCATTCTGGCACCACATTACCATATTGTGCCCCACAAAGGTCCAACTCGTGCTGTTGTTCGTGCGCATCTTGGCTTAAAAGTCCCCACAGACTGGGAAAAAGTCTGGATAAGAGTTGATGATAAAATTCTGAACTGGCATGAAGGCAAGGTAATGATATTCGATGATACCTATGAACATGAAGTTCGAAACGATACTGATGAAACCCGTGCAGTTTTATTTATTGACATTGATCGCCCTATGGATACTATTGGTAGTCTGTTTAACAAAATTATAATCAGACTGATCCAGACCAGTAGTTATGTTAAAAGACCATTAAAAAATATGGCCCGATGGAATAAAGAGAGACGCAAATGATGCAGATAAATTCAAATCCGATATTAGCTTTTCTTGTTACGCTGATTTTTATCTCAATCCCTCTTTCAGCTCTAGCAGCTAAGCACAACAATGCCACAGAAAAACTAAGCTTAAATCAGGATGACATCCATGGACTTTGGATAGAAAAAAGAAAAAAGAAACTGGCTGTGTGGATAGAAGATTGTGGAAACGCACTCTGCGGTCGCATTTACTGGATGAAAAAGCCATTAGATAAAAAAGGCCAACCAAAACTTGACCCCCACAACCCAGATACGAAACTTCGAAATCGACCACGTTGTGGTATGAAGATATTAAGTGGTTTTGTCAAAAATAAAGAGAATCACTGGCAGGAAGGAAAAATATATAACCCTAATAATGGCAGCACCTATAGCAGTAAAATCGAACTCTCAAAATCTGGCATTCTCAAGGTAAGGGGCTTCATCGGCTTATCGCTATTTGGAAAAACACTAAAATGGGAACGTCCTGAACAAAAACTACAACACTGTGGTTGATATTGTTCCACAGAGAACACCGGTTCCATCGGCTTACCTTTTTGTTTAACTACCGGTTATGGTTTTTTTATAAATAAGAACCGCCATGGCTATCAATGGAATTACTGCCGCTATACAGGCAGCAACACCTGCTCCAATCAGCCCCATGCGAGCAGTCAGAATAAAAAATAAACTCAGGTAAATAATCACTGACAACACATAAAGTTTTAATACCTGAGCGGCATAGCCAATAGCATAAGCCGCGGCTCTTAATGATGAAGCACTCAAATCAAAGGTGGCGGCCAATAGTAATAACGTCAGTATGGGTGCTGCAGCAATATATTCTTTACCAACCAAAGTATCGAGAATAACATCCCCGTAAAAGTATCCCCCGAGAACAAATACGAAGCCCATAGCAGCCCCTAACAAAGCAGTTCGATAAGCAACCAGTTTAAAATGTCCGCTACCCTCTCGCCAACTTCTGGTAAGATCAGGAAACACTACCTGTCTAAGTAAAACTGCCGGCTTGGCCAATAGTGAAGAAAACTGACGTGCAAGTCTTAACAAACCAGCCTCTGCAGGCCCAAGAATATACCCTGCTAACAAAATTCCAATATGTTTTGAGATAATATCAGCATTAGCCTGCCAATAGGTCACCCAGAGAAAATGTTTAAGGCCTGTAAACTCCTTCATTTTCACTTTGAGCTGTTTTTCTTCTTCAGTTGCCGGTTCAAGCTTCTTACGGTATTCTCTCCAGCCACACCAGCTTAGATACAGGCTTTCTATAATAAAAGCCAGAGCCAGAATCATAACAAAAATAGCCATTGAACAATGCAGCCACCAGGCAATGACCACACCAATAAATCGTATGGATGGCCCTATGATCATTTGTCTACCAATGATATCGAAACGATCAAATAATCGTAGCACACCTGTGGCAGTTCCATTGCCAATAGATGTGATTAAAACCAGGCTATATAAAGCAAGCAACAGGGTCTGATGATCATTCATCCCCATAGAGGGTGCGATTATTGGTGCCAGCATAACACCTAAAATAGTAGCAATAAGGCCAGCTTTCCGATCAACTCGCCAACAGATTTTAAGCAATCGTCTGAGTTTGGGGGTGTCCTCCGTTTCCTGAGCAGGCACGCCGTAGCGAACAATGGCATCGAATAACTGGAAATTAAATAACCCCCTCAGCAGTAAAACATATGTTTGTATTAGCACTACAAAGCCAAATTCTGCAGCACCCAATGTTCTCGCCATTAGTGCCGTAACACCAAATAACATCAGTCCAGCAATGCCTCTGCCTCTTACCAGAAAACCGAAGTTACCCAGAACTCTTCGCATAGGCCCTTGTGGACTGGAGTGTTTTAACTGTCTGGATTTGCTCACTTAGAAAACCTGGTAGGGCTAAAGACTATGAACCCAACAAAACGATCTATGCAGGCAAATTTCTGTTCAACTTTGCGGATTGTAAAAATTTGTCCAGTTTGGTTAGATATTAACATTTCATTTAGTTAATTAGTGCGTTGCTATTGTGAAAAGACCATCAAGATATGATGGTCCGTAAAGATGGCATTAATGTTGCTGATCCTGATCAAAAAATAGTTTCAGATTAAAATTACAAGTCGTTGATTAGTTACAAAATAGAAGATAACCACATATAAAATTATCCGCCCTGCATCGCTGTAACTTTCATTGGCGAAACCTGAAGTTCAGCAAAAGCCCCACAAATGGTATCAATTTGCTCAAAAGTATGGGCTGCACTGACACTACAACGAACCAGAAACATACCGTTTGGCGTTGCCGGAGGAAGCATCATATTGACATAAATACCCAGTTGCAATAAATCATTCCAGAACTGTAACGATTCTAATTTATCGTCAAATACAACTGCAATCACCGGGCTTGGATCAGCACCGAGAGTATAACCTAATGCGCTAAGACCGGCATGAAGACGTTCATAGTTTTCTTGTAATTTTTTACGTAAATGTGTGCCAGCAGCCAATGTACGCAAAGCCTGTCGCGTGGTGGCAATTGTCGCAGGTGACGGTGATGCAGTAAAAATATAAGGTCGACTCAGATAACGAATAAGATCAAGCTCAGCATGGTCACTGACACAAAATCCGCCTGCACCACCTAAACTTTTACTAAATGTCCCTACCAGGAAGTCTATATCTTCAATTAATCCTAATTCTTCGGCCAGTCCACAACCACGTTCTCCTAGAACACCAAGAGAATGTGCTTCGTCAACCAGTAGATAACCGCCATATTCACGTTTAATTTCAACGATTTCCTTAAGTGGAGCTCTATCACCCAGCATACTATAAAGTCCTTCGGTGATAATGAGTGTATTTTTGGCTTTATCACCCAGTCTTTCCATCCTGCGAGCTAAATCATCAGGTTTGTTATGACGAAAACGCAGGAATCTGGCTCCACCCAACCGGCAACCATCATAAATACTGGCGTGACAATCTGCATCAAGCAACACCATATCATCTGGCCCTGCCAGCGTTGAAAGCATACCGAGATTGGCGAGATAACCGGTTGAAAAAACGATACCATCACGTTTTCCATAAAATTCAGCTAACTCCTGTTCGAGTTTGCGATGACCGGTGTAGCTTCCATTGGCCATTCGAGAACCCGTGGTACCAGTACCTTCATGTTCCAGAGCTTCATGAGTCGCTGCAATACATTCAGGATCAAATGTCAGTCCCAGATAATTATTGGTGCCTGCTAAAATAGTTGGTCGACCATTGATAATGCCCTCGGTAGGAGAAAGAATATCATCAATCTGGACACTAAATGGGTCAATACCTAATAAGTCCAGTTCATGGCGTGTCTCAGCCATGGCTTTAAATTTGTCAAAAATGCTCATTTTTCACCACGAGTTAATTTTTCAATCTTCACAACAAGATCCTTTACAGTTCTTACATCCGATAACATACTTATCGGAATGGCTACATCAAAATGGTCTTCAATATCAAGAATCAATTCCATAATCTGCAACGACTCCAAATTTAAGTGTCCCACTAATTCTGTATTTTCATCAATGTCATAGAGACCTTTAGTCAATACTTTTAATCTATCATGGATATTGGATAGAATACGTTGGTATTCTGCCATTTAACACTCCTTGATATCCACACGGTTCTTATCAAAAATGCTAGCCAATCCCTTATCCAGCTCATAAATCGGCTGCCAGTCGAAATACTCAATCATCTGACCGTTATCGGAAAGCCAATCAAGATGGGTTAACTCTCTAACCTTACCTGGAGTCAACATTGGTGCGTATCTAAATATTCTGGATGCAATAAGATTCACTCTAGCAACAAATTTCAACATAAAAACAGGGATAGGTAAACGCCTTATCGGAGCTCCGTTTCGAAGAACTTTTCCTCCAATTTGTAAAACCGTATCCCAATCATAACCACCATCATGACCATCATCAATTTCAATAGTCTTTCCAAAAGCTACATCTTCTGTAAGTAATAGTAGCACAGCAGAAGCCAGATCATCGACATAAATCATTGAAAATCGCCCTTTAGCGCCCGCTGGAAGTGGAGCAAAACCATTAGCAATACTACGAAATAATGGTAATAACTCCCGGTCTCCCGGTCCATATACCGCAGGCGGCCGTACTACAGTCCAGCGTAAGGTATCAGAAACAGTTTTTACAGCACATTCTCCTCTGTATTTGCTCCCGGCATAGTAGGATAATTCAGGTTCACGTGCAGCTAATGACGATATCAACAGAAAATGAGCCTGTGGGCTCCGTCTGGCGGTTGCCTCTGCAATACGTCTTGCCCCCGCTTCATTAACCTTATCAAAATCAGCCTGACTTGCACCTCGTACAACACCGGCACAATGTATGACAGCATCAGCACCTTCTACAAAGTCTCCCAGGATATCCTCATTACCCAGATCACCGCAAAACCACTCAACACCCGATATCGTCATCGGTGTCCTACCCTGTTTGTCGCGGTAAAGTGCTCGAACTCTAAAGCCGGCATCAGTTATCTGTTTGAGTAAACTACTGCCTATAAAGCCAGTAGCCCCGGTTAGAGCAATCAAAGCATTCGATTTGGTGTCAGAGGAGCTATTGCGAAGCATCAATTTAACCTTTCTCATCTGCAGTGTTCATCGTTGTTGTAGAACGATTTTAGTATCAGAAAAGAAAAGTCTCATCGCTGAGATGATCCCATTAGAACTAACATGGGGAAACAGGGTCAGACTATTATCGGATCGCTGGCTCGAGGTTAAATATGTTGTTTTAAATTGATTCAATTCGGATCCCCATTAAAAATGTTGCAATTGACAACAACTCCCCGATACTCTGAAAATATGTCTAAAACAACCTGAGCATTATTATTGTTTGAATAGTTTATCGCTCATAATTTGCCGCCATCGAATAATTTGATGATCAGGCCGGCCTTTATGTTACAGTTCAGGTTCACATTTCTTATTCTTTTTTTTAATTAAAAAACCCTGAAGTTACAATTCCCCCCAAACCTCAATAAAATATAAGTATTCCTACTACCGAGGCTGAGTAGACAGTTATACCCAAACTCATGATTATTGTCAAAAAAACCGTCATAAAAAGTCAATTTTATGACAACATTCATCTATGGGGTCAAATTATTCCACTATACATATGGCTCTGGTAAATTTCGACTGCTAAAAATAATGTTCAACTGATATTTAATGAACTTTTACTCTATACCGGTTTCACTCTGCAATAACAGGTTCAGGTATGATAGGTATATAACTTCTTCTGGTGTATGATATATTTAGTAATGATTTAATTTCTCTACAAAGAAATTTAGCTGGTTGAAATTAAAATAGTACAACCAATCACATTGATAAAAATAATAAACTATGAAAAACAAAGAATTACGTATTACTCTTGTTGAAAGTAAATCCGATCTGGATAGCTTCATCAAGGTGCCTGAAGCCATTTTCAGGCAAGACCCTGCCTGGGTAACGCCCCTGGTTATTGAACGACGAATGCATCTTTCCGCGAAAACCAACCCCTATTTTAAGCACGGTAGATGGCAGGCCTGGATTGCCTGGAGGGGCGAACAGGCGGTAGGCCGTATTAGTGCACAGATCGATAGTTTATACCTGGATCGATATAACGACAATACCGCTTTTTTCGGTATGCTGGATGCCGAAGATAACCCGGAAACCTTCAGGTTACTCTTTGAAACTGCCGAAAAATGGCTTAAAAATCAAAATATTGAGCGTGTCAGAGGCCCATTTAATCTCTCAATTAACGAAGAGATGGGTTTACTTATTGAAGGATTCCAGACGCCGCCTTTTTTTATGATGGGACATGCCAGGCCCTACTACCAGCAGCACCTGGAAGATTATGGCTACACTAAAGCAATTGACACCTACGCTTATATGATAAAACCTGATTTTACAGCTCCGGCGGTGATGCAAAAAATACTTGCTAAAGCTTCTGATCGTATTAATGTAAGACCTATAAACCTGAAGAAGTTCGATGAAGAAATGGCTACCATGCGCGATATTTTTAATGACGCCTGGTCAGAAAACTGGGGCTTCATTCCCTTTACAGAGGCTGAATTCCATGAACTGGGGCAGAGTTTACGTTTTCTGGTAGCGGCTGAACTTATTCAAATAGCAGAGGTTGACGGTGAAGCCGCTGCATTTCTGGTGGCGCTACCGAATATTAATGAAGCCATTCGCGATTTAAAAGGTAAACTCTTCCCTACTGGCCTGTTTAAACTCCTCTGGCGACTGAAAGTGAAATACCCTGACTCTGCTCGCGTTCCATTAATGGGAGTGCGTAAAAAACACCAACGTACCCGTCTTGGTCCCGGATTAGCATTTCTGGTGATTGATGCCACTCGTAAGCATCTTCACCGTCGAGGCGTTGAAAAAATAGAACTCTCATGGATATTAGAAAATAACAGGGGAATGCGAAATATCATTGAATCCATTGGTGGTGATGCCTATAAACGCTACCGTGTCTATGAAAGACAACTTCTGGATTAGCCCCTTTGAAGCATTGAAAAACCAGATAGGGATCTTATGAATCTATACAAAGTATCCCATCTCCAATGTAGGCAAATAATACAATCAGGACTTTAACACAGGATCAAAATAATTGGCCACACAACTTAATCTAAATTTTGATCCGGAAAGTCTAATTGCCATCAATGCAATGATTGCGCTGATGATGTTTGGTGTTTCACTTGAGCTAAAACCTGTTGATTTCAAACGTATTTTAATTAAACCTCGAGCACCGGCAACTGGATTATTGCTACAATTCCTGTTTTTACCCGCTGTCACCTGCCTTGCTACCTGGGTGTTCGATATCAAACCCATGCTTGCCCTGGGTATGATGTTGGTCGCCTCATGCCCGGGTGGTGCATTTTCAAACATCATGACCTGGTTCGCTAAAGGCAATGTTGCTTTATCGGTCAGTATGACCGCGGTTTCCAGTATAGTTGCCAGCATATTAACGCCACTAAATTTCTCATTTTATGCCTGGTTAAACCCCAATACCCGACCACTTTTAACTGAAATTAGCATGGACCCTTTTGGCTTATTACTTCTGGTTGCGCTGGTATTAGCGTTACCCCTGATGTCAGGAATGATAGTAGGTCAGCATTACCCTCGTTTTGCCATGGCACTACAGAAGCCGCTGAAAATATTTGCGCTGTTATTTCTCATTTTACTGGCCGGATTAGCTTTTGCGAGTAATACACAGTTGTTTCTAAACTACTTTGATACTTTTTTCTTTCTGGTAGTGGCCCATAATGGTCTGGCACTCAGCCTGGGATATTTTGGTGCCCGGTTGATGAAACTACCTATCGCTGACAGGCGAGCTATCTCTCTGGAAGTAGGGATTCAAAATGGTGCCTTGGCGTTAGTCATTATATTCACCTTTTTTCCAAAAGCATCTGAAATGTTATTAATAGCAGCCTTCTGGGGGATCTGGCATCTGGTGAGTGGACTTACGCTTTCAACCATCTGGTCACACCAAAAACCCGCCATTGGCAAATAACACAGCACTATGGAACAACCCATGACTGAAAATACATCCAACAAACAGTACGATATTCTAATTAAAAATGGCCTTTTCTTCAATGGTACAAAACAACCTGAATCTAATGCTAATATTGCCATAAACGATGGCAGAATTGTCAACATCAGCGCCGAACCATTAGATGAATCTCTGGCCACAAGAACTATAGATGCTCAAGATCGATGGGTCATGCCGGGTTTTATCGAAATCCATTCTCATTATGACGCTGAAATCATAGCGGCCCCGGCATTAAAAGAATCTGTGCGACATGGTGTAACTACCGTTGCTATCGGATCCTGTTCTATCTCTATGGTCAATGCTGAGGCTGAAGATTGTTCTGATCTATTTACCCGTGTTGAAGCCGTACCCAGAGAAAAAGTCTTACCCATATTAATTGAGAAAAAAACCTGGCATGATGCTCAGGGTTACCGTAAATTTTATGAGCATCACCCGTTAGGGCCTAATTTATTTTCCTTTATTGGTCATAGCGATATCCGGGTCGCAGTAATGGGAATTGAGCGTGCCACCAGCGAGGTAAAACCGACTGAAGAAGAAATGCAACAAATGGAAACCATGCTAGAACAGGCATTAGATGCTGGCTGTGTGGGTTTATCCATGATGACCACCAAACTGGACAAACTCGATGGCGATCGAGCCTGGTCGAAACCTCTGCCTTCTACATTCGCAAGCTGGTGGGAATTTAAACGATTATTTAAAATTTTACGCAAACGAAATGCTATTTTACAGGGTGCTCCAGATGCGGTGAAGAAGGTCAATATTTTTGGATTTTTCTGGCAGGCGCACGGCCTGTTCAGACTACCAATGAAGGTCACCATGTTGACAGCACTGGATCTTAAATCGAATCCTTTCCTTCACCGCATCACTCGAGTGAGCGGTTTTATCGTCAATAACATCCTCCGCGGAAATTATCGTTGGCAAACACTACCGGCACCTTTTACTATCTATCTGGAAGGACTGAATGTAAATGCCTTCGAAGAGTTTGACTCCGGAGCCCTGCTACGGGACATCAAG
>DRNA01000265.1 GCA_011322365.1 Aeromonadales bacterium
AAACCTCCACAGGGGCGTCGCCAAGCGGCAAGGCACTTGGTTTTGATCCAAGCATTCGTAGGTTCGAATCCTGCCGCCCCTGCCATTTTTTAAAAAGATAGCAATAACTTTCAGCCAGAGAACAACTCCTAACTACCCCATAAACCCCCGGCAGGATGAGAACCGTAAAGGTTCGACAAAATTGTCAGGAACAATTTTGAACGTGCGACAGCACGGCCCCGAAGGGGTAAAGTACAGGACGTACTTTATAATCCTGCCGCCCCTGCCATTTTTTAAAAAGATAGCAATAACTTTCAACCAGAGAACAACTCCAAACTACCCCATAAAACCCTGGCAGGATGAGAACCGTAAAGATCCCATGCTCGTGCAACCTTAAAATAACAGGGAATTATTCATAAGATTATTGATGTTTCGAAGTAGATAATTCTGTTTCAATCTCTGTCATTACTGGTGTTTCTTTCCCTTTAACAAGCTTTACCGTCGCACCAGCCAATTTTCTGACTGCTATGTAGCTGTTAAAACCCAGCGTGCAAAAAATACATGGAAATAATTTAAACTCTGGTTTATTCATGATATTGCCTCTTCATTCCCCAATGAGCCTGTTTCTTCTCAATAGGAACAGTTTTTTTCCACTATAGAGGATGCTTAGTTTGCAGAAATGTTACGATTGAATCATGCTATTTTGCTAATATCCTGGCTATTTACTATTGCTCTCACGTTACTTTTTCAGGCATAAATGATATATTCGAGCACTAAAAAAATAAAAATAGAGAGGGAATGACCATGAGTCGTCATACAGAACTGGATATAGGACGAGGAAAACTGTCTCTTTGGGTTAAATGTGGTGAAATCATAGGCCAGCAGAAATGGAGTGAAACGAAAGTTTCCTCCTCAGGTGGAGGTGGTTATGTGGGTCCCCAGGGAGGCCATGTTTCGTCGCCGACCATAACCAGTGAAACTAAAACCAAACAGGAAATATGGATCCGCGAAGAAGATGGACTCGAATCCTCTTTAGAATTAAGCAACAAGGCATTTCCTGTCAATAATGGGCAAAGAGTATGGATTGCTTTAGGCGCTAAAAGCACCAATGTTGATACAGCTCGTTATCTCATTGCCTATAATCAGGCTTCTGATCGATATTTTGATTTTCTGGGCAACTGGACGGGTTGGTTATATGAATCTAAACTGATTAAAAAGCCTTTAATCTATCGATTACTTACCTTCTGGTTGTCTCTGTTTTTTAGTATTATAGCTATATGGCTGGCTTTACCCGTCTTTAGTAAAACCGGCTTGCCACATTCATTTTCACAATTTGAGCAGATATTCCTGAAATATTTTACTGATCCCCAATTTTATCTTGAGTTTTTTAACCAGCTATCTGCAGTATCCACCGGTGATCTTTTATTAATGGGTTTTTATACCTTGATCTCCTGGGGTATTTTCTACTTTATTATCAATTTTGCTGGTCGAATTATCTTCCTGAACAGATGGGAACGAAAGCAGACTGATAATGCTTACCACTTAGTGCTCAAAACAAGTAAAGAACTTGCTGGTGATTATGATGGCCTGCAGACCATTTCTGAAAACGGATAAAATTTTATATTATGAAAAAAAATATTCTGCTTTTATTGCTTAGCAGCATCACAGTTTTAGGCGGCTATGCATTTTTAAGGTACGCCTACCATGTAACCGATCATTTTCCCTTCACTCAGGAAATTGTTCTCATTATTATCGGAACAGTTGCCACAGTATTAATTACTGCACTACTACTCAATAAACAAACTGCTGTTGAAATAGAAAAAGAACAAAGCGTTAAATTTATTGAACTCAAAACAGGGACATATGAAGAACTCATTCGCCGTATTGAAAGCATGTTTCTTGCAGATTCGGTTACCGATAAAGATATCATCCGATTGCAATTCACCACGCACCGCCTGGCTATTTTCTCTTCACCAGAGGTACTAAAAGAATTTTTTCAATTTCTCGAAACCATTCGCTTGAGCATCAAAGACGGTATTATCAGTAATGATTCTATTGATGTTTCCATGGCTTTGGCAAAACTGACAGTTAAAATTAGAGAAGATCTGATTGGTGATATTGATCTGATTGGAAATTATTCAAAAGAGCAGATACAACAATTGATTGTTGAAAATTCAAATCGTTCCTCAAAGCTTGAAGCCCACTAGGGTATTAAAATGAAAATGGATTACTATCGAAATACCGTATTACAGCTGAAAACTGTTAGAAATGAAGCTTCAATTCAGCTGTCAAACCAACAATTTATCCTTTTGCAGACCACACTGTTGTGAACAAGGTGTCAAGTTCTTTGGTTGACATTGGGACTACCTCACTGCATAAAATAACACCTGATTATCCTGGAAATAAAAAGTTGATATATCTGTATTATTCATTGACGAATCCTGTTAACCGGCGTAAAAATTGATAATGCTTTGAATAGGAGGAATAATCATGAAAAATGTAGCAGTTATCTTATCAGGTTGTGGTGTTTTCGACGGCGCAGAAATTAATGAAAGCGTCTTCACCCTGTTGGAATTGGAAAAAAATGGTGCTCACTACCAATGTTTTGCCCCCGATATTCCCCAGGCACAAGTAGTGAATCACCTCACTGGCGAAGTAGTTGAAAATGAAACGCGTAATGTATTAGTCGAGTCGGCTCGCATCTGCCGAGGAAACATCAAAGACATAAAAGAGGCCAAAGTCAGTGATTTTGATGCACTAATTTTCCCGGGTGGTTTTGGAGCCGCGAAAAATCTTTCAAATTTTGCGGATGCAGGTGCAGATAGTAAGGTCAATAATGATGTGCTCGCATTCGCCAAAGCCATGGCGGATAACCACAAGCCCGTTGGTTTTATCTGTATCTCACCCGCTATGATCCCAAAAATATATGGCCC
Source organism: Aeromonadales bacterium (assembly GCA_011322365.1). Lineage (GTDB taxonomy): Bacteria > Pseudomonadota > Gammaproteobacteria > Enterobacterales > DRNA01. The sequence continues at coordinate 2,913 of DRNA01000265.1, forward strand.
AGGTGTCCAGGAAACCATTGGTAATGACGAAGAAACAGCAAAGACAATAGAAGCGATGGGGGGTATCCATAAAAAATGCCCTGTCACTGAATTTATTTACGATGAAAAGCACAAAGTCGTTAGTACCCCGGCTTATATGCTGGCCGGGAATATGCTCGAAGCTTACAGTGGTATTGAGAAACTGGTAAAAAAGGTACTTGAGCTAGCTTAAATACGACTACTTTATAGTTAACAATAGTCAATCCGCATCCGAAACTTTAAAGCTATCAACAATCAATTGCATATCCGCAGCCAGTTTAGTGAGCTCATGAACTGCCCGGGTAGATTCCTCTGCACCTTGCGCGGTCAGTTCCGAGTTCATATTAATAGTCACAATATTTTCATTAATACTTTCAGCGACACTACTTTGCTGTTCAGCGGCTACAGCTATCTGGGCATTCATTTCATTAATTGAAGAGATAATACGGGTAATTGATTCAAGGGAATTTGCCGCTTCAGATGCCTTCTGGCTTCCCTCTTCTGCTGCATTTGTGCCTTTATGCATTACCTTTACAGCATTTTCAGCACCTGTTTGAAGCTGTTCAATCATGGCCTGAATTTCAGCTGTAGATTCTTGAGTCCGGCTGGCCAGGGTTCTCACTTCATCTGCAACAACTGCAAAACCTCGTCCCTGTTCTCCTGCTCTGGCAGCCTCAATGGCTGCATTTAACGCCAGCAGGTTCGTTTGCTCCGAGATCCCTTTTATCACATCAAGCACAGAACCTATTTCAGTACTATCTTTTGCCAGGCTGTTAATAACATCTGTGGCATTTTCTAATTCTGACATCAGTTTCGCCATCACATTTGAAGTAATTTTAACAACTTCTTTTCCCGATAATGTTTCAATGTCAGCCTGTTGTGCAGCATTAGCTGCTTCAAGAGCATTGCTTGCAACTTCCTCACTTGAGGCCGCCATTTCGTTCATTGCCGTCGCA
>DRNA01000266.1 GCA_011322365.1 Aeromonadales bacterium
AAACCGGCAACCGCATTGAATATTCTACGCGAAACTATCATGGGCAGAGAACTGTTTGATTTTGCCTTTAAAACCTATGCCGAAAGATGGAAATTTAAGCGGCCAACACCTGCGGATTTATTTCGAACATTGGAAGATGCATCGGGCGTTGATCTGGACTGGTTTTTCCGTGGCTGGTTTTACTCTACCGACAACGTTGATATCTCTATTGATAAAGTTATCCATTTTCAGGCAAAAACCCTTAATCCGGATATTGATAAGAAATGGGCAAAACAACAATTTGAAAACGAACCGGAAGATCTATCGGATATACGCAATAAAACACTTTCCAGGCGGGTTGACAAAAAACGCTATTTAAAAGATTTTTATAATGAACACGATAAATTTACTGTCACCAATGCAGACAGGAATAAATACCACAAAATGATGCAGCAGCTGGATGACTGGGAAAAAATGCAACTGAAAAAAAATCCCAATATCTATGTACTGGATTTCAGTAATCATGGTGGACTGGTCATGCCAATTTTACTGGAATTAAAGTATAAAGATGGTTCAACTGAGCATTATGATATTCCTGCGGAAATATGGAAAAAATCCCCAGAGCATGTCTCAAAAATGTTGATCCGTAAAAAGCAACTGGTTGCTGTTACTGTTGATCCTCATTGGGAAACTGCTGACGTGGATACCAGCAATAATTACTGGCCCAGAAAAATCATTCAGTCACCACTCGAAATTTTTAAAGATAAACGTAAAAACCTGATGAAGGATTTTCAGCAGAAATTAAAACCATTGGACGATGAAGCTGAATTTAAATCCAGAGATTAACAGTGAAAGCTTTGTGGTATTTTATATTACGGACTCCTGATTTTAGAACCGGAATTATTTCTGCATTATTTTTCGCCTCAATAACAGGTTGTGCACTACCGCTGAGTGCACACACCTTTTTCGAAGGACTGACTGAAATTTCTTATAATGCTCGTACTGATAGCACAGAAATTATTCAGCGTTATACTACCCATGATTTTGAAGTATTGTTAGCTGAAAAAAATCAACAAAAAGTCAGTGCCGACCAGAATGATTATGAAAATCTGCTCCGCCGCTACACAAACAGGCATTTCTCATTAGTAAAAGATCAGACACCTTTAAAAATCAACTGGATCGGTATTGAAGCGGGTATTAATGAAACCGTTATTTATCAGGAAATACCCGGTTTAAAATCATTAAATCAGCTTACCATCACTAATCAGATGCTCATCGATTTTTTCCCGGCTCAACTCAACCGCGTTAATTATTCCATGCCTGATGCTAAGGGTACGCTGATTTTCACTGAAGATAACACCCGGCAAGCCCTTCCTGCTCTCAACCCTTCAAAATAATCCTGAGGCACCGGAAAAGAGTTTACCGATAACTAATAAAGCCTGATAAAATGTCTGCATGGCCGGACGTATCCCTCAAAATTTTCTGGATGATTTACTCACTCGAACCGAGTTGGTGGAATTAATTCAATCCCGTGTACCACTGAAAAAAAGTGGCCGTAATTACATGGCCTGCTGCCCTTTCCACCATGAAAAAACGCCTTCTTTTTCCGTCAGTCCCGGCAAGCAGCTTTATCACTGCTTTGGCTGTGGTGTGAGCGGAAATGCCATAGGTTTTTTGATGGAATATGACCGTCTGGATTTTATCAGTGCTGTTGAAGAACTTGCTACACGAGCCGGGTTAGAAATCCCCAGAGATCAAAGTGATACAGGCCCTGATCTACGCCCCCTGTTTTCTCTGTTAGCTCGCTGCACGTTGTTTTATCAACAACAATTGAAGCTGGACAGTGGCAAACAGGCGGTAGATTACCTGAAAAAACGTGGTCTTTCCGGCGAAGTTGCCAAATTGTTTTCCATCGGCTATGTTGCTGAAGGTTGGGATCAGCTGCTTAAAGCCGAGGGTACCACTGAGGCATTAAGACAACAGTTAGCCCAGAGTGGCATGGCCATTGAAAAAGAAAATGGCGGTTATTATGATCGCTTCCGCAACCGTATCATGTTCCCGATTATTGACCGCCGGGGACGTACCATTGGTTTTGGCGGGCGCGTATTAGATAACTCTGAACCCAAATACCTGAATTCCCCGGAGACCCCCATCTTTCATAAAGGACAGGAAGTTTATGGACTCTATCAGGCGCTACAGGCTAACAAATCATTAGATCGGTTGTTGGTAGTTGAAGGCTATATGGATGTAGTGGCATTGGCACAGTTTGGCGTCAGTTATGCGGTAGCCACTTTGGGAACCGCACTAACCTCTGATCACATTCACCTACTCTATCGTCATACCGGTGAGCTAGTGTTCTGTTTTGATGGTGACCGTGCCGGCCGAAGTGCCGCCTGGCGTTCTCTTGAAACCAGTTTAAGTGAGATTAAAGATGGTCGTCAGGTTCGTTTTCTGTTTCTTCCTGATGGCGAAGATCCCGATAGCCTCATCCGAAAAGAAGGTCAACAGGTGTTCCAGCAACGCGTAGAGAATGCCGAACCACTCTCCGATTACCTTTTATCTCACATCAGCGAGCAATGTGATATGAGCCACATTGATGGCCGCGCCAAATTGGCCAGTCTGGCAAAGCCACTTATCGAAAAGGTCAAAGATCCCATTTTCAGAGAATTACTGGAACAGAAAATTCAGCAATCAGTTGGTATACAGCGTGCCATCACCAGGCCGGTACAACAACAACGGCAAAGCAATAAACCAATACCCTCACATGCCCGGCCAAAACCCGTGTCTCCCATGAGAAAAGCCATTGGCCTTTTAATACAAAATCCTGGATTTCATCAGAGTATCGAAGAATTCCATAGCCTGAAAAATAACACCGAAGCGGGTGCAGATCTATTGTTTGAACTGCTGGAATTGTTGCAACAACAACCTGAGCTGACTAGCGCCAGTTTACTGGAGCACTGGCGTGAAAAACCCGCTTATCAACACCTGATGAAGTTAGCCAACTGGGATCTGGAAATCCCGCAGGAAATAGCAGAAGAAGAATTCCTGCATGCATTTAAACGTATTCAATCCAATTTATACGAGCAACAATTGCAATTGCTGTTATCCGAAGTGAAGGTTCGCCCACTTACAACCGATGAAAAACAACAGTTAAAAGAATTACTTAGTCAGAAATCCCAATAAATACCGCCACTTATGTGAACTAACCGACAAATTGCATAAATTTCAAGCAACCCTCGCACAAAGCGTCTAAATTGTATATAATACCGCCCCTTTTGCATCCAGATGCCCTTGTTTTCAGATATTTCTGAGTGGGTAATTAACTGCAAAAGAACAGCATTTTCCGGTGATTCTTGCAACAGGTCAAAAGTGTCTATGGACAACGAAACAAAACAGTCTCAACTTAAACAACTGATTGCCCACGGTAAGGAGCAAGGCTACCTTACTTACGCAGAAGTAAACGATCACTTACCCCCTGATATCGTAGATTCAGAACAAATCGAAGATATTGTCGGTATGATCAATGATATGGGGATACAGGTGCACGAAGTCGCGCCCGATGCCGATACTCTGGTACTCAGTGACAGTCAGGTTGATGAAGATTCCATAGAAGAGGCTGCTGCTGTTCTCGCAACGGTTGATAGCGACTTTGGACGCACCACCGATCCGGTCAGAATGTACATGCGTGAAATGGGTACGGTTGAATTGCTCACACGTGAAGGCGAAATTGAAATTGCCATCCGCATTGAAAAAGGCCTGCAGACCGTCGCCGCCTCCATCGCCGAATTCCCAGGAACCATTTATAAATTACTGGACAAATTTGACCGCTGGCAGGCAGAAGATATTCGTTTAACTGATATCATTTCAGGCTTCCATGATGAAGATGACGACATTCCTAACGTGGCTGGTGCCAGCCACGTCGGTTCAAGCCTGCCACAGGAAGAACTCGACGAAGAAGATGATGACGAGGATGAGGATGAGGAAGAAGAGAACACCGGTCCGGATCCAGAGGAAGCTTTAGAGCAATTCACCAGGTTACGGAAAATTTTTGAAAAATTCATGAATGCACTGAATAAATACGGTCGCAATCATAAGAAAAGCAAACAGTTACTTGATGAAGTCGTTGAACAGTTCCTGGTATTTAAACTAGTACCTAAAACTTTCGATATGCTGGTGAACAACCTGCGCTCCATCATGGATGAAGTACGTATCCAGGAACGACTCATTATGAAAATGTGTGTCGATCGCGCAGGCATGCCACGTAAAACCTTTATTTCAACCTTCCCCAGCAATGAAGTAAATCTTGACTGGCTGGATAGCCTTTTCAAAGAAAATGCGGAATACATTGATAACCTGCAGGAACACGCAGAAGATATATTAAGAGCACAGAAAAAGTTAATTGCAGTTGAAAAGGACTGCCGCCTCACCATTCAGGAAATAAAAGAAGCCAACCGTAGCATGTCTATCGGTGAAGCTCGTGCCAGACGAGCGAAAAAAGAAATGGTTGAGGCCAACCTGAGGCTGGTTATTTCCATCGCTAAAAAATACACCAACCGTGGCCTGCAATTTCTTGACCTTATTCAGGAAGGCAATATCGGTCTGATGAAAGCCGTAGATAAATTTGAATACCGTCGCGGCTATAAATTCTCGACCTATGCCACCTGGTGGATCAGACAGGCCATTACCCGATCCATTGCCGATCAGGCCAGAACCATCCGTATCCCGGTGCATATGATTGAAACCATCAACAAACTCAATCGTATCTCCCGACAGATGCTCCAGGAAATGGGCCGCGAGCCACAGCCGGAAGAACTGGCTATTCGCATGGAAATGCCGGAAGATAAAATCCGTAAAGTGTTAAAGATTGCCAAAGAACCCATATCCATGGAAACCCCCATTGGTGACGATGAAGATTCGCATTTAGGTGATTTTATCGAAGATGCGATGATGGAATCCCCCATCGATACTGCCACCTTCGAAAGTCTCAAAGAAAGCACCAGGGAAATACTCGCCGGCCTCACCGCCAGAGAAGCCAAAGTGCTTAGAATGCGATTCGGTATTGACATGAACACCGACCACACCCTCGAAGAAGTTGGCAAACAATTTGACGTCACCCGAGAACGAATTCGTCAGATAGAAGCAAAAGCCTTAAGAAAACTGCGCCATCCATCCCGATCAGAGCGATTAAGAAGCTTTCTTGATGAACAATAGGTGAGCAATAAATATAAAACAATAAAAAAGGTGCCCAAAGCACCTTTTTTATTGCCCTTTGACAGCAAATTCCGTAAAATCCCCTTCGCTTTAGCTTTAGGAGGTTCAGGAAGCACTGCATACAAAAAGCATGTTTGCATCGCAGATTCCCTAAGCGAACTTAGCTTGTCATCCTAAGCGAACATGGGTTATCATCCTGAGCGAACTTAGTTTGTCATCCTGAGCAAACTTGGATTGTCATCCTGAGCAAACTTGGGTTGTCATCCTGAGCGAACTTGGGTTGTCATCCTGAGCGAAGTCGAAGGATCTTAATACTTGCGCCCAGAAAGTAAGACCCCTACATGCTAGTCGGGATAAAAAAACAAGCAGACAAATGGGCCTGTAGCTCAGTTGGTTAGAGCAGTGGACTCATAATCCATTGGTCGAAGGTTCGAGTCCTTCCAGGCCCACCATTTTGTTTGTTAAGCCAGCAACAAAACTTCAGATAAGAGTTTGTCGACTGTCCATTACAGCCAACAAAACAATCATCTCTCGCTCTTCATCTACTCGATAAAATATCGTGTTATGCTGGTCTATTTGATATTGACGGTATTCTTTTATACCCAGGTCAATTAATCGACTACCTACCGGCGCAAAATAAGGATTTGTAGGCAGGTTATCCAAAATAGCTTTTTTTATAAATTGCCTGGTTTCTTCAGCGAGAGCTTTTGAATGTTTTGCTGTAATAAAATCAATTAAGCGCTTTAGAGGAATCTTAAAAAAAGGAGAGGCCAATATCTCATACATTATCGAAGCCAGTTATTCAGCAAATGCTTCGTCAACGGATATCGGATGCTGTTTCGTTTGTTTATCGGATAACGTCAATAACTTGAGAAGAGCCAATGATTCTTGTTGATACTCGTAATCTTCAACATTTTGTAACACAAAACGAGCTTTTCCTTTCTGAGTAATTAAAAGAGGACTATCAAGTTCTAAATGGTTAGCGTGTTCATTGACGTAACTGAGTGTTTCCGTGCGCATATGACAACTCTAAGAAGACTATATAAGGACCAATGATAGCCCGAAAATGATCGACTTACAATTTTTATTCTATTGCCTGAAGTACATAACATGTGTGGTTTTGTATTAGTAAAACACCCGAACCCTTATCAATAGTTTTGCTCTATTACATTGAGTTATAGTCTTATAAGTGATATAAATTTATCAACTAATACGACAACATAGCTAATAAGAAAAATATAAAAATAAAAGCTATCAAAAATTTAAAAAATCGTCGTTCCAGCTCTCCATTTTCTCCTTCTTCTTGAATATCTTCTTTATGTTTTTTAGAGCCATCTTCAATCGGATATTTTTTTGATATTTTCGACAATATTTTATTTACATCAATATTGTTGCCGAAAACATTCACAGCCTTATTTAATTCTTTTGCAGCAATTCTATTGCCACACATTATATATTTAAGGGCAACATTTTGAATGCGTATATTTAAACCAAAATATTTTTGTAAGAACTGAACTTCAATTTTTTTAGCTATTTTTTGTGGATTTGAGAATTCTTGTGTGTCAATAATCAATATTTTAAAACCATAGGCTATTTGTGGTGAAATTATATAAAGTCTAGAATATAAAGATTCTAGAGCAGGATAATACTCTAAAGCAAAATTCCAATCATCATCAATCTCCATAGCTGCACTATATTTTTCCTCATTCTGTTCTGATTCCTGATAATCATCACTATGTCCCCATATATTATCAAATTCAGCTCTTTTTTCTGTATTTGATAATATTTCATAAGCCACATTTATTTTTTTCATTAATTCATTTGCATGATTTTCATCTCCATTATATCTATCAGGATGATATTTTCTAGACAAAGCTCTATAAGCAGCTCTTATTACATCTACTTCAACATCAGGGGTCAAACCTAAAACTTTATAATGATTTTGCATTTTTATATTCCAACCTAAAAAAACATGTTTAATCACTGTCAGAATGATTTTAATAGTAATTACCTGGATAGTTTATAGGTTTACCGGATAAATCTCCGAGACTGACACTTTACCTTGTCATTTATTGTCCGTAGCCACTCGACAAATACTTTGTGACAACATTTTGGGTTCAAAACGAAATAATATATCGTTCTATAAACATGATGCGTATCTCTTAAGTTCCATTAGCCATGCGGTTAGGTAAAGAATGACTAAAAGGTACTAGCACTAATCCATAAACTTGATGGTACTTTATCTTAATAGCCGTATCAATGAGATTCTCGGGATCTTATCAAGCACTCTAGATACCCTTTCCTCTAGGAAATTTTTCGGAATATCGGACACTTCACAAGCTCTGATTATTGCGGCCATTTCAAAGTAAGCTTGTAAGGTTCCTCGGGAACATCCACTATACAAAATCAACAGGTTAATAAAAATTATTTCATCAATTATTAACCTTCATACTTTGTTCACCTTTAAATCCGTTCGAAAACGCTTTTAATAAGGATAGCTTATATTGGTAGTCATGCTCAATATGTTCACACATTTCTTCTACTAATAAATTGGGGCTGTTTTTCTGTAAGTTTTTATTTAATATCTGAACAATCCTTTGTTTGGTTGCACCACCCGCAATCGCTACAGAATCATTTCCAAGCAAATGCGCACTTGCCAACGTAATGTTCCAGTCATATTTTTCCATTAACCCTTCTTCTTCATAAACTCGTGAGGATACTTCAGTCACCAGTTCATAGGTTTCAAGTAAATAAGCTAAATCACCCACGTCTTTTACTCTAAGATTTCTTTCACGGTCTGACCATGCGATTATCTTTAATAATGCCATTCCCTCAGAGGTGACAACAGGAATTGTAATAGGTGGTTCTTTCTGAATGAATACTTCTATTGCATTGTCATGAGCTTCTTGAAATCCCTGTACATTCATTACAATATCACAATTTGGAGGCCATTGAATATTCGATGCCTCATCTTCCAATGCTCCGAAAGGAACAATATCAACCATTGTACCGTTTGAAGAAATTAATTTTTGTGCTGAAACTGTTTCCTTAAATCCATGATTGATCAGTAAATCTGTTAGTTTTTTAAAGTCAGACCAACTTGAAATTTGAATACCAAAATCAATATCAGAAGTGGCTCTTCTTATTCGCGCACCAAACCCATGATGGAGTACTAAATCTCTGGCTGTTGCACCAACCACCACATACGAAATTCCAAGCTCAGTTGAGATCTGATTAATAATCTTAAATAGTTCGACTGTTTTAAGATCAATCTTCCCTGATAAGTTTAACAAGTTCTTTGTCATAGACTAACCTTGCAGTTTCTAAATTTCTGGGATCAGCTCTAGCAAGGAGATCAGCATATACTATTAATGGGTGCACTATATCGGTTAAATCAGGTCGTTCCATGTCAAAATGGAAATCATCAATATCCCAAAAGGCCTTATAAACTTCAATATTCCCCTTCGGATCTTTGCGAAAATTATTATCCACCAAAAACCTGGTATTTCCATCTTTGGGTAAATAGACCGTTGTTATTTCAGGTTTGAGGTGTCCTGTCAATTTAGCTGCAGCTGTCTCACCTCCCCACCTGGCACCATATTCAACAATACCTTCATCCACATCAAGGAACCAGTAATCATCATCTGCAGCAAATGTCCCCACAAATAATTTTGGACGTAATTTCTCCAGGTAAGCGTCAACCCATTTATCCAGTAATTTTTTTATATTCCTTAATCGACGATTGTGCCTTTCATATTCAACAAGGAATCTTCCATCTTTAAGATCATTAATAACCCAGCCAACCGTACCCAAAGCGACACCGGTGATATTAGCAATCTCACGATAGGGTGCATTTAATATATCAGGGTTAGTTAAAAAGGCATAAAGGACTTTAAGTCCAGTTGGTTGAAAGGCTCTATTTCCTTTTTGTTTTTGAATAACAGCCTGCTGCCATTCATTTTTGGTTGGTTTATTTCCCTTAACAAAGATATAAAGCGGTTTTTCATTTATATAGATATTGCCAGCCATGTCTATAAAAGGGACCTTATGGTTTTTGAGTTTCTCAGCCATATTGGGATTAATGTAATCAGCAACAAGTAAGCCTGTTAAGGGTAATTTCTTGATCTGCTCTACCAACGCTCCAAAATTAGTTTGTTGCACCCATTTTTTAACCACAACAACAAATTTTATCTGCTCATATCCTTCAACTCTAAGAGCAGCATCGTACCTCTCCCCGGCAATTTCTGGCTTCTTTTCAAGAAAAAACTGCAAACCCGTCTCTTGATTGGCTGCCTTTATGGCTATCCTTAATAGATCTCGCTCGTCTTGTTGATATGTATTTTGCATTCGTACACAAATAAGCTTTGTTCATTATTAATGTACATTTGATTATAGTGTACAAAAGAGTAAGTTTCAACTTTTATTGAAACACTTTTATTGAAATAAAGAATCAGGCTATTTAACGCCGTTGCATCACAAAAAGTTTTTCGTAAATTTTCCTTTTTTTACTCGAATCTCGCAACTTGAATCTCTACAACTTTTCCATGTTTTCCCTAATACCCCACCGTATCTAAAACAGCCAACAGCGCAATAATAATCGCTGTGATACTCAGGACTAACACCATACCGGCCAGGATATCTTTTACCTTACCTATTTGCGGGTGAATTTCCGGGTGCAGGTGGTCGATAAGGTTTTCCAGGGCGGTGTTGATTAATTCGGCGGCTATGACCAGTGCAATACAGATGATGATAAGTGCCCACCATATCCAATCTGGTTGAAAAACTGCAAGCAAAATAATGACGATAACAGCACTGAGGCAATGTAAGCGGAAATTAGATTCAGTTTTATAGGTAAAGGCGATACCTCTGGTGGCATTTTTAAGTTTTTGTGTGATGGTTTGGTTTTTCATTGAAAATGCCTCGTATCAGCGTATTTGTTATTCTGTGTTCATAAATAATAACTAGGGACTTATTATCAGAAAATTTTATAGTTCCA
>DRNA01000267.1 GCA_011322365.1 Aeromonadales bacterium
CCATCAAATAAAGAGCGGTGTGTGGCCTGTAAATTCTCAGGCAGACTCTCTTCATCAACGGCAAAGCCATGATTCTGGCTGGTGATTTTTACCTGACTGGTGCGTAAATCCTTAACCGGATGATTAGCACCATGATGGCCAAATTTCATCTTTTGCGTTTTTGCGCCACTGGCTAATGCCAGCAACTGGTGCCCAAGGCAAATACCGAACATGGGGATCTGAGATTTTAATAATGTTGAAATTGCTGAGACGGCATAATCACAGGGTTCCGGATCGCCAGGGCCATTGGAGAGGAAGATACCATCGGGATTTAATGCGATGACTTCACTAGCAGGCGTTTGCGCCGGCACCACGGTGATACGGCAGGAGCGATCGGCTAACATACGCAAAATATTCCGTTTAACACCAAAGTCATAGGCGACCACGTGAAATTGCTTAACCTCGGCATCATCTTCACCCGGGTAACCGGAAGTTAATGACCACACCCCCTGTTTCCAGCTGTAAGTGTGCTCTGTACTCACTACTTTTGCCAGATCCATCCCCTTTAAACCCGGAAAGCTCCTTGCTAAAGCTATTGCCTTCTCAGCATCATCACCCACCAGAATACAACCGGACTGTGCGCCCTTATCGCGCAACAGTCGAGTTAGCATACGGGTGTCGATATCAGCAATGGCAACAATTTTCTTTTGTTTGAGATAATCACCAAGCGATCCCTCACTACGCCAGTTACTGGCTAATAATGGTAAATCCCGGATGACTAATCCTGAAGACCAGATTTCAGAGGCTTCTTCATCTTCAACATTCACACCGGTATTGCCAATATGAGGGTAAGTCAGAGTGACAATTTGTCGAGCATAGGAAGGATCGGTGAGAATTTCCTGATAACCAGTCATTGAAGTATTGAAAACTACCTCGCCAACGGTGTGACCTTCATATCCGATAGACTGACCATAAAACAATGTGCCGTCTTCGAGCGCTAGAATGGCCTGGTTCAAGGCAACCTCCAGTGAAAAAAGTTAAGGGTTTCAGGATTAAAGCTGGATTAAATACCGAATTTACAAGATGGTGGTATAAAATCTCGCCAATTTTACTGGATTAGTCTAAAGCTGTCCACGATTCTGCCAGCTAATTCACTGAACACACGCAATAATTATGCTAAGCTCGTGAAAATTGCCAGATAAGGGGAACAGAAAATGAAATCAATTACCCGGTTATGTTTATTAACGTTATTTAGCATTTTACTGCAATCCTGTGCAGCCCCAGGACACACTCCAACCGAAAAAAGACGTTCGGTCAATGACATGGCGCAATCCGTTCTTCAACAACTGTATAAAATTAAGCCTTATGTAAAAAATCAGATCAAGGAATCTGCGGGCTATGCAGTTTTCAGTAATGCTAATATCAATGTCATTTTTGTTAGTGCTTCCGGTGGATATGGTGTTGTTATTGATAATGAAACTGCTAAAAGAACCTATATGAAAATGGCCTCAGCCGGTATTGGTATAGGTATGGGTGTTAAAGATTTCAGAGCGGTTTTTATCTTCCATGACAGAAAAACGTTGAATAAATTTATCAACAAAGGTTGGGAATTTGGTGGTCAGGCTGATGCAGCAGCAAAAGCTGGAGAAAAAGGCGGCTCTCTTCAGGGTGAAGTTGTAATAAACAACATCACCATCTATCAGTTAACTGAAAGTGGGCTGGCACTTCAGGCCACCATCAATGGCACAAAATACTGGAAAGATGATAGTTTGAATTAAAGCAGTAACAATCCTTATTTACCCAGAAAAATTACTCTCTAATAAAAAGTCTGGAGACAAAATGAAAACACCACTCAAAAACACCCATAAAAAAATGAAGTTAAATACACTTTTTGCTTTACTCGCAACTCTGGCAATACTTCTTAATCTGAGCAGTTGCAATGATTCAAAAAACAACACTGTAGATGAGAAAACAATAGTAACCTTGGAAGATAAGTCTACAAAACCGTCTCCTGAGAACAGCTTTAAACAGTACAGTGCAGCCGATTTTTTTAAAACAACCACCGTCTTCGGTTCCTCCATTAATCATAAGGCCAACGCGGTTTTAGTGACCAGCGATGCCTCCGGTGTATTTAACGCCTACCGATATCCGCTGGATGGTAGTAAACCCTCTCAAATGACCTTTTCAACTAAAAACTCTACTTTTGGCGTGAGCTGGTTTCCTGAAGATGACCGAATTTTATTCACTTCGGACCAGGGAGGAAATGAACTGAACCATGTCTTTGTTCAACAGCTTAATGGCGAAATTAAAGATCTAACTCCAGGCGATAAATTAAAAGCCGGGTTTGCCTCCTGGAGCAATGACCATCAATATTTTTATATTCTATCCAACGAACGAGATCCCAGAGGATTTGATCTCTATCGATATTCTGTTAAAGATTATCACAGAGAAATGGTCTTTGAGAATAAACAAAGCTGGTCTATAGGATCCATTAGCCCTGATGGCCACTGGCTCTCTTTAAACAAACCAATATCTAATGCCAACAATAATATTTTTCTTGTGGATTTAACCACCACTATCAAAGAGCCTCTATTAATTACGCCACACCAGGGCAATGTTAGTTACCAGAGTTATACATTCACTCCAGATAGTAAAAATCTGATTTTGGGTAGCAATGAAGCAGGCGAATTTAATCAGGCTTTTAGTTATGATCTTGGCAGAAAGACACTTTCCCCGTATTTTAAGGCTGACTGGGATGTTTCTTTTGTTTATTTTTCTAATGATGGAAAATACAGAGTTATCGGCGTCAATGCTGATGCTCAAACAAAATTAACCATCACAGAAGTAGCCACTGGCAAGAATGTCCCTCTCCCTGAATTACCACAGGGTGACCTCAGGGGCATAAATTTTTCAGATGATAGCAGTGTTATGGCATTTTATGTTAATGCCGATGACTCACCTTCAAATTTATTTAGCTACCGTTTTGGCGATAACAAAGTTCATCAGTTAACTCTCAGTTTAAACCCGGAGATGAAACAGCAAAATCTGGTAACCAGTGAAGTGAAGCACTTTAAAAGTTTTGATGGATTAGAAATCCCAGGGCTTCTATATCGACCTATAATGGCTAACAGCAAACATAAAGTGCCTGCGCTGATCTGGGTACATGGCGGGCCGGGTGGTCAATCCCGTAAAGGCTATCGAGCATCAATTCAACATCTGGTTAATCATGGCTATGCCATTTTTGCGGTAAATAACAGAGGCTCTTCAGGTTATGGAAAAACTTTTTTTCACCTGGATGATAAAAAACATGGTGAAGATGATCTTCAAGATATTGTCTATGGAAAAAAATATCTACAAACTCTGGATTGGGTTGATAAAGATAAAATCGGCATTATAGGTGGGAGTTATGGTGGTTACATGACCATGGCAGCCATGGCTTTTACCGATGAATTTAAAGTGGGGATCGATATTTTTGGCGTGACTAATTGGGAAAGAACCTTAAAAAGTATTCCCCCCTGGTGGGAAAGTTTTAAAAAGTCACTCTATGATGAAATGGGTGACCCGGCGACTGATTCAGTTAGACACAGAAAAATTTCTCCATTGTTTCATGCAGAGAATATTAAGAATCCGGTATTGATTATTCAGGGCGTAAATGATCCTCGTGTTTTAAAAATTGAAAGTGATGAAATGGTTGCAGCCATAAAGAAAAATAACGTGCCAGTAGAATATATTCTTTTTGATGATGAAGGCCATGGATTTACCAAAAAGAAAAATCGTATTACTGCGTCTGAAGCTTTTGTTACCTTCCTCAATAAGTATCTAAAATAATAGTTTTTATCTACAGCCAGGTTTGAAAATCAAACCTGGCTACTGTCATTTACATTATAATTTTATCCGATTCTTTCTCAGTTTTTTTCCGAGCGCCGGGAAAAACCAGTGCACCACTGCTAAATTCTGTACCAAAGGTTTTATTGGCAACCATAACCTGTTTTATCGCAGATTCCAGTTCACCTACAGATAACGGTGATAGGGGATGAATAAAAGCTGAATACATAATACCATCACCAATGGCGTATCTTGGGTCCAACACAGAGTGATAATTTGCCTGTAATGCCAGAATAATATATTCAGCCGGAATATCTTTAGCTTCAGCAATGGGGCTAACCAGTCGCATTCTATCGGCGTTCACATCCCAGACACAAAAAATAGGTGTGCCCTCATATTCAAAACTCATGGCATTATTTTTAATTTCAACTTTTCCGTCTTCATCCGCCATCTTACTAATAGTTTTCTGTAATAAAAGAACGTCCATTCGTTGAGTTGCCTGCTCCTCTGCAATAGCAAATACATTGAAAAAACCAGCCATTAGAACAGAAACTAAAATATAGATTTTTTTCAAGATGATTTCCCTGCCAATTGGCCTTTTATTATATTGAATACCTATGAGTAAATCAGCTACAATTTGTTACAGATCAGGATGGCTGAATAGCTGTTCCCGGGTATCTACTTTGGATTTTTCTATTTCCACTGATCCCAAAAGCAAAAACTATAGACATTCCGAGCATAAACCACCGTGTCATACCGACGATAAACCTCCATGTCATTCCAAGCATAAACGACCATGTCATTCCGACCATAAACCACCGTGTCATTCCGACCATAAACGACCATGTCATTCCGACCGAAGTGGAGGAATCTTTATGCCAGGCCTCAAGATCCTTCAACTGCGCTACACTCCGTTCAGGATGACAAAAATCGTTTGTCGTTCTGATCATAAACCACTTTACCATTCCGAATATAAACCACCGTGTCAAACCGAGTATAAACCACCGTGTCATTCCGACCATAAACGACCATGTCATTCCGACCGAAGTGGAGGAATCTTATGCCAGGCCTCAAGATCCTTCAACTGCGCTACACTCCGTTCAGGATGACAAAAATCGTTTATCATCCTACGTTTTACCATTGTTACTCTTAACCCTGATTAAAGTCCAGGTTAGTCAACCTTGACTAATACTAAACGTACTCCCCTGCCGCAGCGCCTGATGACCAGGCCCACTGAAAATTATAACCACCCAGATGCCCGGTAACATCCAGTACTTCACCAATAAAAAACAGTCCCGGTTGTTTTTTACATTCAAAAGTTTTTGAGGACACTTCATCAGTATCAACTCCACCTAAAGTAACTTCAGCGGTTCGATAACCTTCCGTTCCAGCAGGGACGATTATCCAATTTGTTAAAATTTGCTCAATTTTCTGCAGTTGCTTTTCATTAAATGTTTTCATGGCAGCATTATTAATACCATTGTTGGCTAATAAATATTCAGAAAAAACCTGACTGATATTTTTGCTGGAAAATTCACTTAAAATGGATTTTAGCTCAGCATTTCCCCGTTGTTGTTGGCGATTTTTTAACCATTGAATTACATTTTTCCCCGGTACTAAATTGATAGTTATTGCCTGTCCAGGTCGCCAATAGGATGAAATCTGCAACATGGCCGGTCCACTTAACCCACGATGGGTAAACAACATCGCTTCCTGAAAAACAACATCGTCAAACCTGACTTCTACATCAATTGAGGAGCCTGATAAAGTTTTAAAAATCTCCAGTTGTTTTTTAGCCAGAGTAAATGGAACCAGCCCCGCTCGTGTAGGATAACATTTTAAATCAAATTGTCGGGCAATATCATAACCAAACCCTGAAGCACCCAGAGTGGGAATAGATAACCCACCGGTCGCCATAACAACAGACTGAGCGGTGAATTCCCTCAAATCTGTCTCGAGCAAATAATGCTGGGTCTGTTCATCCCATTGAACAGTTTTGGTTTGGCAACGAGTCTTGATACTAACTTTAG
>DRNA01000268.1 GCA_011322365.1 Aeromonadales bacterium
CTAAACCCGTTTCCGGGTATTTGGCTAAAAAGAAAGTAACGATGCTCGCCATCACTACTGTCATTGGCCCGGTGGGTCCAGAAATTTGAGTTGGTGTCCCGCCAAAAATTGCGGCAAACAAACCCAGCACAATTGCACCGTATAAGCCCGCTATTGGGCCAATACCTGATGCAACACCAAAAGCCAATGCTAAGGGCAATGCCACAACAGCGGCTGTCAGCCCTCCAAATAAATCACCTTTTAGATTTTTCAATTTAATTGCCACCGTAATAGGTTCTGAAATTCAGCAGATTAATTCCTACTGATAATCCCTTTTATACAACATGATTTTATAAAGGCCGAGACTCACTAACCAACAGATTAATCCCGTCCAGATATTATGACTAATAAAATGTGCGCCTCTTAATGTTTGTGATATTGATAGAGCCGCACCAAAAAAAATTGTGCCGAGCAAGGCTATTCTAGCAAATTTTGGGTGCTGTTTGTTCCAATAAAAATAAAAAGCAAATAGACTAAAAGCTGTTGAAGCATGGCCACCAGGCCAACACTTACCAGCAGGCTGTGTGTTATTGAATGAAAACAGCCTGACAAATTCGAACTGCCCTCCATACATTTTTAAATCCCAGGGACAATAATGAGAACTTAATTGTTTGATTATTGAAACCAGTAAAGCTGAACTCGCCATTGCTAATAACAGGTATCCGAGCCGATAAGTTTTATGTTTAAGAGGGGCATAAAAAAAGCTAACTACCCAGGTTACGAATACCATCAACAACAACACAATGACAAGCCGCTTGGTCCATTCATGCATAATGGTAACCAGAAACCAGTTCTGCCTTAGACTGAATTTACCTTGCACGAAGTCAAATATTTTATTTTGAAGATAAAAATCAAATCCACTTAACTCAATAACCGCTAACAGGCCAAGTACAACAACTAGTGGAATAAGCAGATGATTTTTTGTCCAGGGTTTCACTCAGTTCTTAACCTATAAAATTAAATAATTTTAATTTTCGCAAATTTTCTTTTCCCAACCTGAAAAATTGCTTGCGTACCCTTTAAGATACTTTGGCGAGGGTCAGAAACCTTCTCGGCATCAATTTTTACAGCACCCTGTTTGACCATGCGCATGGCTTCAGAAGTAGAGCTTACTAATTGAGCCTCTTTTAATACATTGGCCAGAGGTAAGCCCCCGTCATCATTAGCAGCTAAAGAAATTTCTACAATGTCGTCAGGCATGGCGCCTTTTTGAAAACGTGCGATAAAATTTTGTTGTGCTTTTTCAGCAGCCTGTTCATCATGAAAACGGCTGACAATTTCCTTACAGAGTTCAAATTTAATATCCCGAGGATTTTTACCTGCTGCAACCTCAGCTTTAAATTGTTCAATTTCACTACCCGCCCTGAAGCTCAACAATTCAAAATATCGCCACATCAACTCATCAGAGATAGACATGATTTTGCCAAACATATCATCGGGCGCATCATTGATGCCAATATAGTTATTAAGAGATTTAGACATTTTTTGCACACCATCCAATCCTTCTAATAATGGCATAGTTAATATCTGCTGTGGAGACTGACCATAGGCTTTTTGTAAATCACGCCCCACCAGTAAATTAAATTTCTGATCAGTACCCCCAAGTTCAATATCAGACTTAAGCGCAACCGAATCATAGCCCTGCATCAGAGGATAAAGAAATTCATGGATAGCTATGGGTTGACCTGATTTGTAGCGCTTGTCAAAATCATCTCTTTCCAGCATTCTGGCAACGGTATATTTTGCCATCAGCTGAATCATATCTGAGGGGGAGAGTTTGTTACACCATTCTGAATTAAAGCGTATTTCAGTAAGTTCCGGGTCCAGTATTTTGAAAATCTGCTGTTTATAAGTTTCTGCATTGGCCATAACTTCCTCTTCCGTCAATGCTTTGCGGGTTACATTTTTCCCGGTAGGATCGCCTATTCTGCCGGTAAAATCACCAATTAAAAAGATGACTTCATGTCCCATCATTTGAAACTGGCGCATTTTATTGATAAGCACGGTATGACCCACATGGATATCCGGCGCGGTGGGATCGAAACCAGCCTTAACACGTAGTTTTTTTCCTGACTTCAATTTTTCTTCTAACTCAGAAAGCTGGATAATCTCTTCCGTACCGCGCTTTATCAATTCCAGCCCTTCAAGCATATCGGACATAATGGTTCCTCAATGAAAATAAATTACTTGTTAACTAAATAATGCCATAAATTGTAACCGATTTTGCAATCAGATACTTCAATAGATCGAATTGCATGATATAATTCATCGTTTGCAGTCACTCGGAATTTTGCATTACGTGGATAAACCTTCACAACTTTCAAAATGGATGCTCGGCCAGCGCTCTGAAAAACCTCTGACCACTAAAGATCCATTGTCCAGAACACGTTACAAACTCCTTTACTTGTTGGAGTTTGATGCAAATGACTGGTTTATTTCCATTCACCAGGCTCGTATAGACTGGTCCGGCAAGGTGGGCAAACCCAAAGCACTTGACTGGACTCGGGTGCAACAGGGAAATTATCCCTCAGCAGCCGATCAACAGGATATTTCCCTGTTACAACCTCTTTCTTCAACAAAAGGCTACCTACGAGAACTCAGTGATGAAACTCGGAGCAATATTTTAAGCCAGTTAGTCAATGGAAAAAAGCTCCATTTTCAAACCTTTTATGGCCAGCCTCTTGAGCCAGGCAGTTCGCTTTCGGCCAGTCTGGAATGGGAAATCAATGCACAGGGTCAACAACGTGCTCAATGGTTAAATTCAGCGTCTACTGATTCACTTTATATTGATCCTGATGGTACTCATTATGTGGATATCCGTGCAGGCACACTGGGTACTCTGGAGTTATTAAATACCACCACCCATACCGAAAACTTTATGGCATTAACGCAAAAAATAGGCTGTTGGCTGGATGCTGAAAATACCAATGATCTGATAACTATCTGCCGTGATCTGGGATTACCGGCACCGAAAGAAATCAGTATTATCAAAGGCGAACAACCTGAATTATCACCTTCCATTCGATTAGATTCTATTCCGGCTGAACAGGACAAAGACAGGTGGGTCCATCGTGCAACCATCTTTATGAATTATGCGCACGCACAGGTTGATACCGCCTCTGATCGAGTCGATGCCAGAATTTTTGAAAACCACCAGATAACCAGTTATCCCCGCGATCTTGATGCTGAAAAACAGGCCGTACATCTTCTGGAAAATATCAGTTGGCGCACACGGACTTTACTCCATGGGCAACGTAAAACTCTGGCCACTGATAATGACTGGCTGGATTTTATGCTAAATGATATTCCACAACTGGAAAAAAATGGCTGGCGAGTACTGATTTCTCCTCATTTCCATTTTCGACTGGCTGAGGCTGATAATATTTTCGGCCAAATAGAAGAAGTACAAAAAACAGACTGGTTTGGTTTTCGTGTTGACGCGACAATTGATGGTAAACAGGTTCAGCTTTTACCACTCATCGTCAATCAGATAGATACTCTAAATGCAGCTCTGGCCCACAGAGATGAGGGTGCTATCATGTTGAAATTAACCGATGGCCGCCAACTTCCCCTTGAAAGAGAGTTGGTGGCACAAATCCTCGGTACTTTAGTAGAATTATTTGAGAAAAAACCAGCCGATGGTGAACAGATTGAGATTAGAAAATCTCAGGCAGGGCAACTACTTGAGCTGGAAAAAAATATTAAACTCGACTGGCGAACGGGCCTCGACTGGCGCACACTGGTATTGCAACTGGTTGGGCAAAAACCCATAAAAGACATTAAACAAACCCAGACCTTTACCGCCAAACTCCGGGATTATCAACAGCAGGGTCTTAATTGGCTGCAAATATTGTGGGACAATAACCTGGGTGGAATTCTGGCTGATGACATGGGCCTGGGTAAAACAGTGCAAACCCTGGCACACCTTGACAGGTTAAAAGCCGACAAAAAGTTAAAACGCCCGGCTCTGGTTTTAGCCCCCACCAGCCTGCTGTATAACTGGCAGAATGAAGCTAAAGAATTCTCACCTGATTTATCTACCATTGTCATCCATGGAACCGAACGGGATCGTTTATGGGGAGAAGCTGCGAGGCATGATGTCATTATTACTTCCTACCCACTGTTGCGTCGGGACTGGCACCATATTATTGATCGGGAATTTTCATTACTGGTACTCGATGAAGCACAAATGTTAAAAAATCCGGCCGCCAAAACCACACAATTAACCAAACAGCTAAAAACAAAAAATCGAATCGCACTTACCGGCACACCCATGGAAAATCATTTAGGTGAATTATGGTCGTTGTTTGATATTTTATTACCCGGTTACCTGGGCTCACAAAGAGGATTTCAGCGCCTCTACCGCAAACCCATTGAGCAACATTCTGATGTTGATCGCCAGAAAGCACTATCTCAACGGGTATCACCCTTTTTATTACGCCGTAAGAAAACAGAAGTTGAACTGGAACTTCCACCAAAAACAGAAATTGTGAATACGGTTACCTTACACCAGGATCAACAAAATCTTTATGAAACCATCCGTCTCGCCATGCACCAGAAAGTGCAGGATGCCATTCGTAGTAAAGGGCTGGAACGATCACAACTGGTCATTCTGGATGCATTATTAAAGTTACGACAACTCTGCTGTCACCCCAGGCTAGTCAAATTACAGGCTGCACAGACCATTCGGCATTCTGCAAAACTGGAAATGCTGATGACGATGCTGGAAGAAATGCAGGAAGAAGGTCGACGGGTCTTATTATTTTCCCAATTTACTCAAATGCTGGCCATTATTTCCCAGTCTCTAAAAGATAAAAATATTGAACACGTAACCCTGACCGGCAGTACCCGTCATCGTCAGCCTTTGATCGATCAATTTCAAACTGGTGAAGTCCCGGTATTTTTAATCAGCCTGAAAGCCGGGGGAACCGGATTAAACCTCACCGCAGCCGATACAGTAATACATTACGACCCCTGGTGGAATCCTGCAGTGGAAAATCAGGCAACCGATAGGGCACACCGAATCGGTCAGGATAAACCGGTTTTTGTCTACAGATTAATTTGCAAAGATTCTGTTGAAGAAAAAATTCAGCAATTACAAAATCGTAAAAAACAACTTTACGAAGCTATCCTGGATAATAAAGCCCAATCCAGATTATCTTTTACAATGGATGATATTGAAGAATTGTTCGCACCTCTGGCCTAGGGAACCCGGACTACGTTCCCGTGTCAGTTTTTGTATAAATAAATTAATAAGTGCCTTTAACAGGCATTCCGACCATAAACCATTGTGTCATTCCGACCTAAGTGGAGGAATCTTATGCCGAGCCTCAAGATCCTTCCACTACGCTACGCTCCGGTCAGGATGACAAACTATTTTTTCTCGAAACCCTTAACTCGCTTGCTTCCTTTAGTATTTCAATCGAAAAATAAATTCTTCCATAGTCGGCTTCCATTGATACTGCCTCATTTTTACTCGATTATTTTTTACTGAAACCTGTTCATTCATCAGCATAACTTTCTGCCGTAAAGATTTTTCAGTGCCCTTTGCAAACGCCAATTCGCCTGATGAACGTAGTACTCGGTGCCATGGCAATTGTATTTCAGCAGGGGTTTCACTAAGTGCCTTACCGGCTAATCTGGCTCGGCCAAGAAGACCAGCCAGATCAGCTATCTGACCATAGCTGGCAACACAACCTTCAGGAATAATTTTTACAGTTTCCCATATGCGGATATAGTTGGTGTTATATCCATTGCGCTTCATTATTTTAAATTTGTTTCCATTAATTTATAGATCCTTCGGTATTCATTTAACCAGCTGGTAGCATTTTTAAATCCATGATGTTCCATAGGGTAAATAGACATTTCAAAATTCTGTTTTTTAAGTTCAATCAGTTTTTGCACCAGACGAACTGAATCCTGAAAAAATACATTATCATCGAGCATACCACTGGCAATTAACAGTGGTTTGTTCAAACCCTTTGCAAATTCTATGGGGGAACTGGCTTCAAAGGCCATTGGATCAATATCCGGGGTATTTAAAATATTTGAGGTGTAACCATGATTATAATGTGCCCAATCAGCTACCGGTCTCAACGCCGCGCCTGCTGCAAAAAGATCTGGATCACGAAATAGAGCCATGAAGGTTAAAAATCCTCCGTAGGAACCACCGTAAACACCTACACGTTTGGGATCCACATTCATATTTTTCACCATCCAGTTTACACCGTCTCGTAAATCTTCAATTTCAGCATGCCCCATATTGCGATAAATAGCAGTTCGCCAGTCTCTACCATAGCCCTTTGAACCACGGTAATCCATATCAATGACAATGTAACCCTTGTTTACTAAAATAGTGTGGAACATTAACTCATGAAAATAATAGGCCCAACCATAATGAGAATTCTGTGTATAACCTGCACCATGAACAAAAATCACCGCTGGAAATTTTTTGCCTTCGGCTTTTAAACTTTTAGAAATTTCAGCAAAATTCTCCGGTTTATACACTTTGGTATAGATTGGTTTTTTAACATGACTGGATGGCACCGGTAGTATTTCAGGAACTATCCAGTCTATTGCCGCATATTCTTTACTGGTAGTACTGGTCAACTGTTTTGATTTTCCCTGGCTATTGATATCTTTCACATAAATTTCAGGGTGGCGGGTGATGGTCGAATGCATAATCAGTAAACGCTGATCATCATGAGATAATCTGAAGCTATTATTTCCACCCAGCTCGGTTAGCTGCTCCATTTTTTTAGTACTAACATTAACCCGATAAATTTCGTAACGACCTGGATGTATTTTATTAGCCCGGAAATAAATATATTGTCCATCGTTTGACAACACAGCATCATAAACTTCCCAACTACCTCCAGTTAACTGGATGGTTTTACGTTTGCTGATATCACGTAAATACAGGTGTGAATAACCGGATTCTTCAGATTGATACCAGATATTTTTATTGTCCTTAAGCCAGCCATAGTTATTAAACTGCCAGTTTATCCAGGCTTCGTCGGTTAGTTGGTGCTGTGATTTAGCAACTCCCCTGGCTAATGATTTATTATCTAATCCGATGGTAGCAATCCAGCGATCTTTGTTATCTATCGCTCGATACATAATAGCCAGATGCTTATTATCACCCGACCATTCAATACCCTGAATAGACACAGCTCTTTTTATAGGGGCTCTAACCAGATCCTCTGCTTCACTTTTACTTGCACCATGAGCCCGATGCCATTTTATCGCTTTGTAACGGATATTTTTTAAACGATCCTTTTTAATATCTGGTAATTTATCTATTGATACCTCTGTTGACAGGTGAGTCTTCAAATTCAAAATAACCAGAAATTGCGCTGGTGGATTATTCTGACCTACTTTGGTTCTTACTGCTTCTATTTCAACATAACCAGAATCAGTTACATAATGCGGCATTTTACCCTTTCTGCCACGTTTTATGGTTTTATCACGCATGAGTAAAGCGATATACTCACCATCTGGACTGACATCCTTAGCCAGAATTTCATTATCACTACCAAGGTAAAAAGGTTGGCTCAGCTTTACTTTTTTTTCTCTTTTAGTTGTCTGTTCTTTTTGCAATTTTTTATTTTCTGTAGCCTTTTTTAAGGTATCAAAATAGCGTTGCTGTTGTGCCTTTAGAAAAGTATAAGGGGTTTTATTCTTATCAAGCTTTTCATCAGCCAGTTTAATGTTTGCCTTTTCAGTAAGCTTTCCATCTGAACTCAGGCTCATTAATTTGTTACCCTGCCAGAAAACCAGAGTGTTTTTATCATCAATAATCCGAGGGGCGCTTTCTTTCTCTACCGTTTTGGTAACCCTGGTTAGTTTAGCTGTCTGACTATCTTTCAGATAGACATCTCCCAGAGAGGTAAATATTGACACCGAACCATCTTTAGAAAATCGCCCTCCCTGTTGGTTCACAATTATAGGATTCTCAACCGGTGTCTTGCTTTCACTCTCGATATCTATCTGAAACCAGTCTCTGACCTTATTCCCCTGTCTTTTCTGTTGAAAAAAGATTGTTTTACCATCATCGGAAAAGCGGGCATTTTCAGGCGCAATACCCATCCAGTCGGTATCGGACATAATTAATTCCAGATCGGGTTGCTTCAATTGTGATTTAAGCGAATTTTTGTCAGCCTTATCTGCACAATATACCGATGAAGACAGTAGCAGAAGAGCAAAGAAAATGGATAACCGATTGATAAACATAAAGTTTCCTATTTTATATTCTAAAGATGCCCACATGATATAAAACAAAACTGCAAATGTCATGGTGAATCTTATTGTAACGTGAAAGGCTTCACCCTATAATCGCTCTCCCTGAGCTAATCCTGTAAGAAATAACTAAGGTCACATCTAAGTCCATGTGGTACAAAAATTTAAGAATATATCAGATAACTCGTGATATCGAAGTCAATGATACCGAGCTACAAGCAGCCTTATTGTCACGTGCCTTTGCACCCTGTAATAAGCATCAAGCTGAAAGTGCAGGCTGGATTTCACCTCTGGTAGATAACCTCACTTTTGATGAAGAAGCTATCCCCGAATTGTTATTTGAAAAACAGGGAACAAATATTGGTTTTAAATTACGTATCCAGGAAAAAGTGTTACCCGCCAGTGTCGTCCGTGAAGCGGTTGAAGAAAGAGCCCATTCCCGGGAAATTGCTGAAGGTAGAAAAATCTTTTTAAGAGAAAAACGCCAGTTAAAAGATGAGATTATCGCAGAAATGTTGCCCAGAGCATTCCATCGTTCAAGCCATATCAAGGGTTTCTGGGATCTTCAGCGAAATATGCTGTTAATTGATGCCAGCAGTGCTTCGAAAGCAGAAAAATTTCTAAGAATATTAAGAGAATCTCTGGGTAGTCTTCCAGTAATCCCTCTGGAATGTAAGGTATCGCCGGCAGCGACAATGACCTCCTGGATTCAAACTGGACTCGACAATAATCAGCTATTTGTTGCAGATGAATGTGAATTACGTGCTACCGATGAAGAAGCCGCTCTGGTCAGGTTAAAAAGACAGGATCTGGCTGCTGAGGAAGTACAGGCACACCTGAATGCAGGCAAACAGGTAATAAAATTACGCCTGAACTGGCGGAATGCTATCGAAGCAACGTTAACAGAAGAAGGCACATTACAACGCTTGAAATTCTCCGATTCAATAAAAGAACTCGATGGCAGTTATACCAAAGAAGAAGCCCTGCAACGACACGCCCATGAATTTGCGGTAATGGTTACCGAAATCACTGCCTATATTGACACTATTATTTCGGCACTGGGTGGCCTGACTAAAACAGACTGGAATGAAGCAACAGAATAAAAAAACAATACTTAAGCAGGCGTTTGAGTCAACCACTTATCGCCTGCAGTATGGCTCTGAAAAATATTTTGATATCCCTCTTCATCAATCTAATCCTGAATTTAATCGGTGGCTGGACAATAATCAAATCCAAAGCTGGGCATTGATTACCCCATATAATCCTGATGCAAGACCTCACAGCGAAAGCTTTAATCAGAGACAATGGCAAAAGTTAAAGGCCTTACTGCAGCAACAACAACTCACTTTCTACCCTGCTGTTCATATCGCAAAAAAGGATTCGGGATCAAAGGCCGATAAATCCTGGCCAGATGAAGCCAGTTTTTTTATCACGAATATTTCTAAAAGTGAGGCTTTATCGATTGCCAGAGAATTTGACCAGCAAGCCTTTGTATTTGGAATTAAGCATGGTGAAATTGTCTGGTGTTATTAATTAAATTTTTTATACACAGTAAAATTATCGACACGATAAAAACATTCATCATCAGAAAAATTTGAATTCCAGTCTACAGAGATCTTTTCTGGAAATCCGTATTCTTTGTTATAGGCAATATGCACTTTTGAGGCTTCTATTAAAGCCCGCTTAGCATTTGTAAACATATCCTTAAACCGCATAGTGTAATTAGTATTCCCATCAAGATTTTTATAGGATATCTCTCGATTATTTTTTACCGTTACCTGAGTTTCACTACCAAACATACAACCTGATAATATACTATATGAATAACTATTCGGTTTATTTTTATTCCAGATTTTTAGTTGTTCTTCAATTTGCTCAGGATTTTGGTAACTCAGTGAGAGATGCCAAATTCCCCAAAACATAAATAAAAATAATACTATACTGCCCATGGTTAAAAAAATTGAATATGGATCTCTATTATTTATCATAGGATTTAAGGCTATAATGCACTTTAATAATAATACTGTGCCGTTAATTGTACATGATCATCATTTCTGAAGAAATACAGTGGATCAGTCGGTTTATTTGAACTGAAAAAACGGGCATCCAAAGAGACTTTAATACTATCGCCAAAGCGTGTACTGGATTCAATAATAAAACTACTGGAATGAAAATCCAGATCATATCCCAGTCCCATCAATACTTCACTGGAATCCACATCATTTAACGCCAGACGAGTACCTACAAAGATATCATTTTGAAAAATTGTTGGGCTTGTTTTGCCCCTTTCATCCCAGCTATATTCAACTAACCAACCCAGATCGGCATTACTGTCAAATACACCATATTGACTGTATTCAATACCACTTTGCATTGCCCAGTAACTTTTAAGGGTATTTTGATTGTGAATAATTTCTACTTTTACCAGAGTATCTTCAACGGATTGTTGCAGCTCAATACCTAATTGCTCAATTTGTTGATAAAAAGGTATCAGTTCAAGTTGGGTTGATACTAGCGGGTTTTGTATCAGCAATGGTTCTCTGGATGTGCCATCAAACCAGGAGATAGCTAATTCCAGCTCATCAATGCTTTGAGTCCAGCGAACCGCCCAGTCCAGATGATGTTGCTTAGATTTTGATTCATAAAGCGCCTTATCTGAATTGAGAAAAGGTAGACCCGGCCTCCCCTGTTTTCCAGCAAAGGTACGTTCTCTGAAATAGGGCATCAGATAAAAATCGACAATTCCCCAGTCTTTGCTTAAAGATAAATTCAGCATGGGTTGCCCCAGTTTATCTTCGTTATCAATATCTTCTACTGCATCAGTCTGGTTGATAATATCCACCAGGTGCTGAAATTCAGTCACACCCCAGAAAACTCGCCGCACACCTATGCGACTTTCCCATTCATCACTGACGTGAACCCAGCTGAACTCTTTCAAATCACCATGGGTTCTTTTGGCATCATATTGATCAAGCCGTATTGAGGGTACAATTTCAAGAGAATCCGCATCCTCATTCCAACTCCAGAAAAATTCCGGCTGCG
Organism: Aeromonadales bacterium; assembly: GCA_011322365.1. Lineage (GTDB taxonomy): Bacteria > Pseudomonadota > Gammaproteobacteria > Enterobacterales > DRNA01. The sequence continues at coordinate 11,320 of DRNA01000268.1, forward strand.
CAGCAAAAGACAGATCACCTCTATGTTGTAAAGGGAAAGAGGCTTCTTCAAAAAAGTAACGTTGTTGTAGTTCAAAGTTACCTCTGACTTCAACCGCATAGCTACCATCGTAGGCCAGTAACAAGGTTAACATTGCTATTAACCTGACTATTTTAGGTTCCATTTTTTTAGTGTTAATAAATATCATTGGTTATAACTTTTAACAATTCTAACGAGCTCTTTTTAAGGCATTTTTATTAAAATCTTTATCGGATAAACCGGTTTTGAATCGATAGTTTTTCCAGGTTAATATGGTGCTTTTACCTGACTGGTGATTGACCATCTCTAATGTGGTCGCACGCCAGAACTTATCCAGATACTTTTTAAATCCTTTCATTCTCAAGGTTTTTAACAGTGAGTTTTTTCGATCATAAAAATCTACTTTTACAGTACGATATTCTTTTTTATCAATCCATGTAATGCGTTTTTTGTAACCAGAGTATTTATCTTTGGGATAGTTTTCTATAACCCAGCTATCCATACCATCAATAACCTCATCCCTCAGGTATTTATAATTATACTTTTCCACTTCAAATGAAGTTAGATCTTCGAAAGAAAACTCACTGCCCATAAAAGAGCCTGATTTATTTCTTGAAGATATTCTTTTAACCCGTTTTAGTGCAGGTAAATATAACCATTGTTCATCATTCGCTTCAGGATGTGAAAAACTCAAAAAAGCAGTTCCTTTTACGTCTCTGGGGGAATCAAAAATAGTCAGACTTTTATCACCGTCATTAAGTTGTTCCATAGACTTGATTCGCATCTGTCGAGTAGATGTTTGTCCATTTTTATTTTTAAGCAGCATCTGCATTTCAGCCTGAGTATCTCCCCAGCCTATATCTCTGGCTTTTGCCTGTTTTGATATCTGCAGGCCTTTATCTTCCGCTTCTCCAGCATAGGACAGATTTATAGCAATTAACCCCAGGGTTAAAAATATCAATGTTTTCTGAATAGCTTTCATTTTAATCTCCAAAATTCTTTCAAATAGATATCATATTCAAACGGTTTTTTGATCTTGCAAACGATCTTTTTTACTCTTCAACAATAACAATAAAGGTGGCAGAAAAAAGAAATCTATCAAGAGTGCTATTAAGATTGTAATGGCGGTTAATAATCCTAATTCTGCATTAACCTTAAAGCTGGAAGTCGCCATCACGCCAAAACCCGCTATTAATACCGTTGTAGTGATCCATAAAGCACGCCCCACACTGGCAAAACTGTATCGGATAGCGTCTTCCGCTGATAAATTTTTCTCTCGTCTTGCTCTGATGTATTTACTTAGAAAATGTACTGTATCATCTACAATAATCCCCAGCGTAACGCCCGTAACCACTGAAAGACCCAGCCCTACCTGGCCTACAAACAACCCCCAGATCCCGAATCCTACTGCGGCAGGCGTCAGGTTAGGTAATAAACTGATTAAACCAAATTTTACCGACTTTAGCGCAATACCCAACAAGATTGAGATTAATATCAACGCCAGTGTAGAGCCCTGCAACATTTTAGTAATATTTGACGAACCAATATGAGCAAACATTAAGGATGGGCTGGCTATCTGTAATTCGTAGTTACTTCCCTGTTCGGCAAAATGGGTATTTATCTTTTTTTCTAAATTAAGTATTTCATTTGAGGTCAGATTTCTAAAGGTTGCCATCACCCGGGTTGAGGATTTATCCACATTAAGCTGATTATTGACATCCAGCCCCTGTGGCAATGATAATTCATACAATAACAAATATTGTGCGGCCAGTTGCTGTTGCTGTGGTAACTTGTACCAGTTCGGATCGTCTCCATGCATATTTTTATTCAAACGTTTTAGTGTATCGGTAATGCTATTGACATTATCCGTTTCAGGCAATGCCCGTAACCAGAGTACAAAATCATCCACAAATTTAATAAACTTTGGGTCATTAATGCCACTACTTTCTTTTGAATTAAAGGATAATTCCAATGTTGTCATTCCAGATAGATGCTCCTGCATAAAATCTGTTGCCTGGCGAAAAGGTACACGTTCGTCAAAATATTTAACAAAATCATCATTCAACTGATTTTTTGGTACAAAGGCAGCAAATCCTATAATAATAGCCGTTGTAGATATAAGTAATCCTTTTCGATGCCCTATAACAAAATTTGCCAGTTTATCCATGGCATCGGACTGGTGCTCAGTTTCTAACTTCGCTTTTAACGGCAATACCATTAACATGGCAGGGAACGCCGTGACCGCAAAAATAAAGGCCAATGAGACACCTATAGCAACAATATTTCCCAGATGACCAAATGGCGGAGCATCTGAAAAATTCATAGTTAAAAAACCAATTGCAGTGGTTAAACTGGTAAGAAATACCGGTTGCATGTTAATTCTTAAACTATCTTTAATCGCTACAATTTTATTCATACCCTGACGCATATTGTGATAGGTCGTCGAAAGAATATGCACACAATCTGCCACTGCCAGTGTTAATATCACGGTAGGTGATCCCGATGAAGGCCCGGTGAGATAACCTCCTAGCCAACCCCAGATCCCGAGAGCACCGACTACACTGGCAATAATCACCACCAGCGTGGCAATGGTGCCCGTGACGGTTCTTAGTAACAGACCAACGGTTAATATAACCACCAGTAGCATAATCGGAATCTTCAGCATACTATCGGCTTTTGCCGCTTCTGGAAAACTGGTATTCATCATAATCATGCCCGACAGCATAAAATCAATATCGGGATATTTTGATTTCATCTCATCGCGCAATTTTCGGGCATCATTAGCCACTTCTGGCACTTCTTTGGTTTTATCAATACCGGGTAATCGAATGGTAATATTAACTACCGCTGCATCACCCTTTTCGGCTATCAGTTTTTTAACCAGTAAGGGTTCACTAAGTGCCACTTCTCTGATTTTTTTAATTCTGTCTTCAGTCAAATCTTTAGCTTCCAGGATCAGATCCTCAATCATAAGATCATCATCTTCGGCATAACTGTATTGATAGTTGGCAATGGAATCGACACGAGAATTATATTTGATAAGCCAGGCTTTATTGGTCAGTTCCCAGATTGCAGTGAGCGTTTTTTTATTAAAAACCTGGCCATTTTTTGGCGCAACAATAAAGGCCACATTATCACTTTTACTGTAGATATCCTGCAATTCCAGAAAATCTTTCAATTGTTTATTATCTTCTTTAAAAAAAGTTTTATAGTCGCTCTTAAACGTTAATTCAGGCAGGCCTGCCGCAGCCATGCCAACCAGAAGCAATGTGGCTACTATAATCAGCCAGCGATATTTAAAAATAAAATTTGAAAATTTTTCCATAGTAAAATCTCTTATCTATTTCAAGCTAAAAATTCAATTTAAGCAAACAAAAAGGGAGTACCCATTTCTTCCAGAGTATCGAGCTCTGGTTGAAATAATTCACGGGCTATTTTTCTCTTGGAGGCACTATAATCCCATTCTGTTGACAGAGGTTTCCAACCAAGCCCATCTAAAATTAAGCGGGTATTGGTAAAGGATTCTCTCTCGAACATCATCGGTTGCAATTTTGTGGATGTTCCTTTGCTCATAATCAGTGCCATGGCTCCCCAGAGTGATGACCACATAGCAAAATTCACCTGATCCACATTCATATTTTCAGGTAAGGTAAATTCTCCGGCTTCAATGGCATTCTCAATGGCACTGTTTAATAATCCCATTAAAGCAATTTCGTTATTCTTCTGGATCTCATTCTGATGTTCTGAACTGCACATAGCCACACTGGGAGAATGCGCTGATAACACAGCAAATAATTGAGCAGGATGCAATTTAGCCCAGATAACATAAGCTACACTGACCGCCAGGGCTTTTTCTCTTGACGTACCTGTAAATTGCAGAGCCCGCAAAAATAATTCTTTAATCTCCTCCATACAGGTATTACATACCGCCATCAGCAGATCTTCTTTACTGATAAAATGCTTATAAATAGTCCCTTTAGAATACGGTGCTGCGGCCACCAGTTTATCC
>DRNA01000269.1 GCA_011322365.1 Aeromonadales bacterium
CTGAGTATCAAGATCCTCGGCAACTGCTCCTGCGTTGTCTACAGGGATGTCATAGGTAGGATCTTAAGGAAAAATAGCCTGTCATCTCGACCGTAGTGGAGAGATCTTGCTCCGCTAATACTGTTGTCACTGAAAGATTCCTCCATTACAGTCGGAATGACACCCCTTTTACAGTTATATTTTTCTTAAGTACCTACCTATGACAGGGATGTAGATAAGGGGCGTGACCGTTTTTTGCTCCTGCAAAAACGGCATACATCACTTCCCTGTGAATAAGCTGGGAGCGGAAGCTTTGCTCTACTTACATACATCCATATATTAATTCGACTCAGGATGACAATCTTTTACTCGAAACTCGAAACTATTTTTACCAACTCCCCTGATTTTCCATAGATGCCCAGGGCTCCTGCACTGGTAGTGACTCACCCTGTTGCAGGATTTCGATGGAAATGCCGTTGGGATCTTTAACAAAGGCCATATGGCCATCTCTGGGGGGACGTAAAATAGCCACACCCATGGATTGTAACTGTTCACAGACTTTATAGATATTTTCGCTGCGAAATGCCAGGTGGCCAAATTGATCACCCTGAGAATATTCTCGTTCGTCCCAGTTGTGGGTTAATTCTATCATCGGGCTATTCTCATCTTCTCCAAGAAAAATTAGTGAGAACCTGCCCTGTTCAAAATCTCTTTTACTGAGTAGATTTAGACCCAGCCCCTGTGTATAAAAGTTAATACTTTCTTCCGGGTAATTGGTGCGAATCATGGCGTGTAAGTATTTCATTTTTTCACTCTAATTAATTTTAAAATTGTACTTCCAACGTTAACCCATAACTTGCAGCGATACCAGCAACAGCTACATCCGAAAGGGTACTTTTATAGGTTAAAAATTGTTCATCGGTGATATTAGCACCCCAGAGGTACACTGCCCAGCTTTGTTGTTCATAACCCAATTTGATGTTGCTGATATAGCGGGCTTTCAATTCATCTTCCGGGTTGTTGGGCGCATCGGAAAAGCGGGAACCCTGGATTATTTCTTCCAGTGACAACACAAAGTTTGAGGTGATTTTCCAGGTTAATGCCAGCGTTGCCTGTAACTCTGGAGTATCAATAAAATTGTTTCCCTCTAAATTTGTAAAGGCATTTTCAAATGATTTATATTTAGTTTTTTGCCACAAAATATTACTATTGATAATAAACTTTTCATTTTTGTTAAATTCAAAATCTAATGCCAGACCATACGATGAGGCACTGTTAGCATTGATGATGCCCACATCAAAAAAGTTATCTCTGGAGCCAAAAATTGGCACCTGTTTATTTTTAAAATCACTGTAAAAATAATTCATCGTAAAGTTAACATTTTCAATGCCCGTCAGGTTATAAAAACCTATTTCAAATCGTGATTCAATTTCTTCATCATACGGTCGTCGCCGGCCACTGACCAGGTTCAACGATACACCACCGGGTTGATAACTTTGAGCCCATTCAATATATAATGAATTACCACTGTCCAGTTCATAGTTATAAAAAAATTCAGGTAAAAACTCATCGAAGTTTTCATTCACCCGTGTCACCCGCCTGACACCTCCGGTATCAACCAAACCATTGGCAGAGCCCACCACCAGCTCTTTTCGATTGAGTGAATAATTTAAATAATTTATCTCGGCCGAAAAATAACTGTGGGAACTAAACTTCCAGTCTTTTGACAGACTGGCTTCCCATTGCTCTACTTTTTGATCACTAAAAATGCTTAAGGTCACCGGAACATTAATCACTGGTGCCAATAACAGACCGGTGGTAATGGCAGCATCTTTATTTTGTTCATCTTTGTAATGCAGGTCGAAAGCAAAAACCTCTCCATCTTCATTAAGATATTCAAGGCGTATGTTCTGCTTTAACGTATCAACATTTGAGCTATATAAAAAAGCTTCCAATGATAAAAACGTGCGATCAATGTCCTGGGTGACTTTGAGTTTTTCTGTTGCTGAATGGGTTTCACTTTTTATTGTCCAGGCTTCATCCAGATGCCACTCCATGTTTAGTTTGTAGTCCTCTTCATCCACATTTTCAAACCCTGCCAGATCAGAAAAAGTGATGCGTTCGGGTAAATCAGATAATGAGAGAGTGTTATCACCCTGTTTATGAGTCAGATTCGAATATTGCAATGTGCTGAGGAAATTTTCAGAGTTATAATTCAATCGAAAGCGCTGTGCCGAGTTGGTCAGTTTAGCAATGGCATTATCATCAAGAAAAATATTATCATTAAAGCCATCACTACTTTGCTCATTAATGGCAGCCATCATGGAAAATGGCCCGTCGGCAATAATACCACCCGTTAACAGGGAAACCTGATACAAATTGGCGTTTCCCCCTTCTAGCCTCAAGTTTGTTTTCCAGTCATCTGAATTTTCATCAAAGGTTTTATCAAACAATGACCGCGCCAGAGTTTGCTCATAAGGTGTATCAAAGGGCTCACCAAAAATATCAGCGAGTTGATAAATATCTTCTTCTCGGTCAGCTTCTAACAGGATACTGGATTGATGACTGCCGTTGGTTATATTGTTATTACCATAACCCCAGAGCCGGTAAGCAATATAACGGTCAAGTTCCTCTGCCGCCTGAACTTGTGTCGGAAATAAAGCTAAAACCAGTACTGAAGCCCATGTTAAAACCAAAGCCAGCACTATCAAAAGTGAATGCTTTCCACACCCGATGGTCAATCTCAATCCAGCAAACCTCATGCAATTACTCCAAAATTATTTTTTTCCGATGTTATAGTGTCTATTTTTATGGTTTTATGGAAATAAGTATAGAACATCAGCTTGTGACAAGCTGTTAACGCACAACCCTGCATCTGGTTGACTAAATAAGCTAACATTGATATTACTCAATACCCACCCCATATTGTCAGTCTATACTGTTTAGCATCTAATCAGCATAAACAAAAAAACCATCAAAATTAAAGAGATATTATGCTTAAACTAAAATCCGTAGCCATCGATACCTATAAAGAAAATGTAGCCTACCTGCACCGGGATTGCCCGCTTTATCGCTCGGAAGGATTTCAGGCTTTAATGAAAATTGAAATCTTTATCGAAGGTAATGGCGATCCGGTGTTAGCCATTTTAAATATTGTCGATGATACCTCCATCGTTAAAGTGGATGAAATTGGTCTGAGTGAGCAGGCATTTCAACAATTAGGGAAAAGTGAAGGCGTTTCAACCTATATTGAACCTGCTGAGCCTCCACTATCACTCAAAGCGGTGCATCGGAAAATTTCCGGCGAAAAACTCAGTCGGGAGGATTTTCAGATGATCACCCGTGACATTTTGCAAAATCGTTATTCAAAAATGGAAATTGCTGCTTTTCTGGTCTCCAGTAGTCATACCGGGCTGGATCGCGATGAAATCTATTACCTTACCGAAGCTATGGCCAATACCGGTGAAAAATTAACCTGGGGTGAACCCATGGTAGTGGATAAACATTGCATCGGCGGTATCCCCGGTAATCGCACCTCCATGCTAATTGTACCCATAGTGGCGGCTTATGGCCTGTTAATTCCCAAAACATCCAGTCGCGCCATCACTTCCCCTGCCGGCACTGCCGACACCATGGAAGTGCTGGCTAATGTTGAAATACCTATTGAGGAAATGAAAAAAATTGTAAAAAAAGAACGAGGGATGCTCACCTGGGGCGGTACGGCACACCTTTCACCGGTGGATGATATTCTTATTTCTGTAGAACGGCCATTAGCCATGGATTCTGTGGGACAAATGGTGGCCTCGATTTTATCCAAAAAAATTGCCGCAGGTTCTTCCCATCTGTTACTGGATATTCCTATCGGCCCATCCGCTAAAATACATCAGATGCACGATGCCATTAAATTAAAGAAAATATTTGAATTTGTGGGTGATAAACTGGGACTTTACATTGAAGTACTGATTACCGACGGTTCTCAGCCCATTGGCAACGGTATCGGCCCGGTACTGGAAGCCAGAGATGTGATGCAAATCTTAAATAATGATGCTGAAGCCCCTCAGGATTTAAAAGAAAAGGCACTGCAACTGGCGGGGCGTATTCTGGAATTTGACCCTAAAATGCGCGGCGGTAAAGGTTATGAAACTGCCTGTGAGATTCTCCATAGCGGCAAGGCATTAGCAAAAATGCAGGCCATTATCAAAGCTCAGGGAGCTCATCACTATCAACTCAAATCAGATGCCCTTATTTTTGAAGTGAAAGCGGATAAAACTGGCACCGTAAGTCAGATTGATAATTTGCAAATGGCCAATATTGCCAGCCTTGCAGGGGCTCCTATCGATAAATTTGCCGGTGTTGATCTGATCCATAAAGTCGGTGCAAAGGTGAAAGAAGGTGATACGCTTTATAAAATTTATGCCACCTTCCAGAGTGATTTTGAATTCGCTCGCAATTTGGCTGTCAGAGACTGCGGTTATCAGATCGCTTCAGTGATCTGATTTTTTTAATTCAGCGGATAATAATAGAACATGCGCCTGTCTTTAACTCATAATTTTCTAGCATGTTCAATAAGTTTCTGTCATCCCAAAAGCTTGCCCCATGACCGTAGGGAGTGCTTTGGGTGCCTTGTGGAGGGATCTTAGATCTTCAAGATCCCTCCACAAGGTCGGGATGACAAAATATTCTTTAGATAATAATTCATAGTTCTAATAATTTAATAGTATTCCATCGGTAAAGAATACAACTGAATTAAATACAAAGGTATGTAATAAAATGAATATCGTATTAGGTTTTAACGAATTCCAACAACAATCAAAAATTTTAGCTGCTCATCTGAAACTACCTTATGAGGAAGTAAAAATTCATCACTTCCCCGATGGAGAATCCAAAATTACCTTACCGCAGAATCTGCCTGAGCACATTATTATCTGCCGTAGTTTAAATCATCCCAACGATAAATTGGTCGAGTTATTAATTGCAGCCGACGCCGCGCGAGTAGCCGGGGTGAAACATATCACCCTGGTCGCACCCTATCTGTGTTACATGCGACAGGATATTGCCTTTCATCCCGGCGAAGCGGTGAGCCAGAAAATTATTGGTAAAATTCTGGCGCAACATTTTGATGCATTGTTCACTATCGATCCCCATTTGCATCGCATCAAAACACTACCCGAAGCAGTGCCACTCAAAGAGGCTATCGCACTGACGGCAACCCACCCCATGTCAGATTTTTTACAAACCCATTTTAATAATCCGGTGATAGTAGGTCCTGATGGTGAATCGGTGCAATGGGTAGCCGAAATCTGTGAGCAGAATCACTGGCAATATCAGGTGGCAACAAAACAACGGCTAGGTGATAGCGATGTTAAAGTAACCCTGCCCAAATTTTCCTATGAAAACCGTGATGTGGTCATTGTGGATGATATTGCCAGTACTGGAAAAACTATTGAAGCCGCTGCCAAAATTATTCAACAATCCAGACCGACCTCGCTGTCGGTTTTAGTGACCCATGCTTTTTTTGTTGATAATGCCATTGCCGATATTCAGGCTTTGGGCGTTAAAAACATCTGGAGCTCCGATGCCATTGCTCACGTCACCAATGCTTTTAGTGTCATGCCGCATATTGCTGATTCTATAAAGGCGCACCATCTTTTGTGAAATTGCTGTCCAAATCTCCCTTTAAGGTTTTGTACGCTGGCATTATCTGCCGGACTTCTTTATACTGCCTCTTCAACCTGAGGGGAGATCGAGAGATCTGAGACGTTAGCTGCCACGGCCTGTTGTAACCTGCCACAGCATATTAGCGGACCCTTTGAACCTGATCCGGTTAGCACCGGCGTAGGAACAGGAAACATTCCCGCCGTTACCCGGATCTCATTACATTTAAGATGAGATCCTATGAAATTAAAAACATTACCCTTACGAAATCTATTGCTTTACCTGCTATTTTTCACAAGCATTTTTTTCCCCGACCGTCAGGCTTTCGCTGATGAAAAAAATACTAATCGTGGTGAAATTATTACCGTCACAGCTGATTTTGTTGAACAACAGCAAAATCGAGTGGCCAGCAGTATTACGGTGTTTAGTGAAGATGAAATAGAGCAACTGGCAGAACAACATTTTGAAGAACTGATCAACTGGGTACCGAATCTGAATTTTGCAGGTGGCAGTTCCAGACCGCGTTATTTTCAGATCCGGGGCATTGGAGAACGCAGCCAGTATCAGGGCGCCCCTAACCCTTCAGTAGGGTTTATTATTGATGATATTGATTTCAGTGGCATGGGTGGCATCGCCACCACCTTTGATACCGCACAAATTGAAGTACTACGCGGCCCTCAGGGTTCACGTTATGGTGCTAATGCTCTGGCTGGCTTAATCTATATTCGCACCGCCGAGCCCGATGATGTTTTTCGAGCAAAAGCTGAATTCAGTTATGCCGAAGATAATACTTTTTCGTCAGGCATTGCCGCCGGAGGTCCCCTGTCCGATCAGCTGGCCTATCGTTTATCTGTGCAGCAATACAACAGTGATGGGTTTCGAAAAAATCTTTTTTTAAATCGAACCGACACCAATGAAAAAGATGAATTTAGTAGTCATTTAAAACTACGCTGGACACCCGGTGAAAACTGGACCATTAATACTGCGTTAATCAAAGTGAAACTCAATAATGGCTACGATGCCTGGGCGGCTGATAATTCATTATTCACCCAGTCAGATAAACCGGGTCGGGATGAACAGGATACACTGGGCGCCTCGGTAAAAATTAACTGGGATGGCAATCAGAATGTTCGCTTCAGCAGCATTAGCAGTTATGCTAAATCTGATGTGTTATTCAGCTTTGACGGTGACTGGGGAAATCCGGTTTTATGGGGAGTCAACGGACCTTATGATTTTACCAGTGAAACCGTCAGAAACCGAAAAACAACCAGCCAGGAATTCCGATTTAACTCCAAAGAAAGTGGCCGATTGTTTTCTGGAAAGATGGACTGGGTTGCGGGCCTTTATTTTCTTAACCTTGATGAAAGCAACGCCATTTTAGATCTTTTCAATGGAGGTATTTACAATCAATTAAACAGTGATTATTCCGCCAATAGTCATGCGGTATTTGCTGAACTTAATTATCATTTTTCTGA
>DRNA01000270.1 GCA_011322365.1 Aeromonadales bacterium
CAGCCTCGTAACTTCTTCCCAAAATACCCACTAGGATCCGTAGCACTGAGCGGATTATTCAGCACATAAGCATACCGATTAAGGCTTTGCGTATCCGTAGGCGCCTGAATATTGGGGTCAGCACTTAAAAATCGTCCCATCACCGGATCATAGACCCGTCCATTCATATGAATTAATCCCACATCATCGAGTTGTTCATGGCCGGTGTAGCCTTTGTCGGTAATGGCAACCAGGGTGATGGGTGGGGTATTTAATACGCTGCTCACCCAGTTGACATTACGCCGACTACCAAAGCTGTCAAAGCTCATTTTAGTGACGCTGTTGGTATCGGTTTTTATCACCGTATCGGTTGAACCCAGATGGTCTTTATAGATATAGCTGATGTCGATTGTGGGGGTGGTGGAGCCGCTGACATAGATGTATTTCATCAGCGCATTACCCACATAGCGTCTAACCTCACGGCTGTTGCCTTTGTCGATGACTTCCAGACCACCGGCGGTGAGTTTGGTATCAATAACGGTGATGCCTGTACGATTGATGCGCAGATAGCGGCTGCGGTTACTGTTGTAACTGAAGCTGAGATTACTGCTACCTTTGGTGATAGTGATGGGTTTGTTGAAGGTGATATAAATCAGGTTTCTGCCATCGCCGAATTGCTGGTTTATGCAGCATCAAAAAAATGGACGATGCCAATTCATAATTGGAAACAAGCTTTAAACCGTCCTACGACAGAGTTTGAGGGACAGCTGGCTCCTCATCTTTAAACCGGACAGTTACATAGATGGTTTTACAGCTTCGATATTTGTTAGACAATGGCGATTCATTAGACACTTCAGAAGCATCCATGCTCTGAGAGTATTGAATATGGTGGGCCGTGGGCGATTCGAACGCCCGACCAATTGATTAAAAGTCAACTGCTCTACCGGCTGAGCTAACGGCCCATATTCTTGAGGCGCATATGATACAGTTTTTTTACTTTATGACAACCTCAAAATGAATTTATCTGGTGTTTTTTATTCTTTTTCTTCTATCCAGCACTGCTGTATGGCTTCGAGTACACGTTCACCACCTCTTGCCGGGTCGTCATCAAAACCTTCTAACTCTGTAACCCATTGATGTAAATCAGTAAATCGTATTGTTAACGGGTCAACCTGTGGATGCTTCTCATCCAGCTCAATGGCTATATCCAATACGTCTGTCCACTTCAGATCCTGTTGATTTGACATGGTTAACTCCTAATGTTTTTCTGATACCTGGTTAATGGTATATTTCGGGATCTCAATCACCAGATCCTCACTGTCGATTATCGCCTGACAACTTAATCGGGACTCTGGCTCCAGGCCCCAGGCTTTGTCCAGCATATCTTCTTCCAGCTCATCGGGCTCGTTGAGTGAATCAAAACCCTCTCTGACGATCACATGGCAGGTGGTACAGGCACAGGACATTTCGCAGGCATGCTCTATCTCAATACCGTTATCGAGAGCGACATCAATAATGGTTTCACCTTTTTTACCTTCCAGTACGGCACCTTCCGGACACAGTTCTTCATGGGGTAATACGATAATTTTTGGCATGCTTGTACCTTTATTTCAAACCTTCAAAAGATCAACTCTTTCTCAAACTGATCATTTATAAATCATCCACTGTATTGCCTATCAGTGCTTCACCGATACTGGCGTTCATTCTTTTCGCGGCAAATGACTGAGAGGCAATATCAATGTGCTTGATGGCAGACTGGATTTGTTTAACATCATCTGAATTAATACTGGCTCTTAATCTTTTCAACGCGAGGTTTAATGTACTTAATTCAGCATCGGATAATAGCGAGGCATCTTTTTCGAGTGCGGATTCTATCGCAATCAATACCCGTTTAGCTTCTACTTTTTGCTCATTGAGGTGTCGTAATTTTAAATCCTGTTCAGCAAAATTTACCGAAGCCCGGATCATGTCTGCCATTTCTTCTTCGGTCAGCCCATAGGTAGGTTTAACTTCTACCTGGGCTTCCACACCTGAGTTTAATTCAAGGGCAGTGACATTAAGTAGACCGTCGGCATCAATCTGATAAGTGATACGAACTTTCCCAGCACCTGCTACCATCGGTGGGATACCCCGTAAGGTAAATCGTGCCAGTGAGCGACAATCTTCAACCAGCTCTCTTTCCCCTTGAACCACATGAATGAGCATGGCGGTCTGACCGTCTTTAAAGGTAGTAAAATCCTGTGCTCTGGCAACAGGTATGGGGGTATTTCGGGGGATAATTTTTTCTACCAGCCCGCCCATGGTCTCCACCCCGAGAGAAAGTGGCGTGACATCCAGTAACAACAGATCACTATCGGGTTGATTGCCAATTAATATATCTGCCTGAATAGCGGCACCTAATGCCACCACCGTATCCGGATCGATAGAACTTAATGGCTCTCGCTGAAAAAACTGTTCAACTTTTTCTCTGACCAGAGGTACCCGGGTACTCCCACCCACCAGTACCACATCTTTAATTTGTTGTTTTTTTATTCCAGCATCTCTCAATGCTCGTCTACAGGATTTTAAGGTGGTATCTACCAGTGGTGCTATCAGCTGTTCGAAAATGGCTCTATCCAGTTCACAGTGACCATAATCAAGCCCATTGAACTGGAGGTTAACATTAACAGATTTAGCAAGGGTTAATGCCTCTTTGGCTGTGCGGGACTGTTGCAGAACATAACGTTGTAGCGCTTTATCGTTGTTAATATCCTCAGCTAACTGTGGATTTAGATGTTCAATCAGCCACTCATAGATAACTTCATCCATGTCATCGCCACCGAGTTCAGAATTTCCACCGGTCGACAGCACTTCAAAAACGCCTTTGCTGAAACGTAACAAAGAGATATCAAAGGTGCCTCCACCGAGATCATAGATGGCGTGAACCCCTTCTTCACCAGAATCCAGGCCATAGGCCACTGCTGCTGCAGTAGGTTCATTTAATAAACGTAACACCTTCAGGCCAGCAAGTCGGGCCGCATCACGGGTTGCCTGACGTTGGGCATCGTCAAAATAGGCGGGTACGGTTATGACAACGCCGCTGATGTCATCGGCCAGTCTCTGCAGAGCAATTTGAGCCAGTTTTTTTAAAATTTCAGCAGAAACTTCTACCGGATTAATCTCACCCTGACAGGTTTGAATGACTGCCATACCTTCCTTTTCAGCAAAAGCATAAGGAAGCGTAGTTGAAACATCTGCAGCACTTCTACCCATGAGACGTTTAATAGAAGTAATGGTATTTTCCGGGTTACTGGCAGC
>DRNA01000271.1 GCA_011322365.1 Aeromonadales bacterium
TGGCTCTATGGATCGCATTGGGTATGATCAAAGGAAAAATATCAGAGCGTCAATCTTATCGCTTTCAGGCTGAACAAAGTATTCGAAGCAGTTGGACCGGGGAGCAAACCTTGCTTGGGCCTATGTTGGTTGTTCCTTATATGCTGGAGTATGAAGAAGACGTCTGGAGTGAAAAATTACAGCGAAATGTAAAGGTACAGAAAATAAAAAAAGAGAAAGCTTATTTTTTACCGAAGAAGACTCAGATTGATGCTGTCATGCATACCAGTCAAAGAGAGCGAGGAATTTATTCTGTACCGGTATATATGACTCAGGTACAGGTTAAAGGTTATTTCAATGATGATGCCATTCAGAGCTTTTTTGCTCGTAAAGAAATTACCCAGGATGGTAAAGCCTATCTGGCTTTAAGTGTAAGCGATAACAGGGGGTTACTCGAAATACCAGAGATTCATATGAACAACCTCTCTGTAGCCGCTATGACTGGAAGTGGCCTTAATTTTTCTATGGCGGGCTTTCATGCTAATGTGCTAAAAAAAATAACAGCGTATTCTGCCATCAGATTCTCGGTAAAATTTGGAATAAATGGTATGACGACTTTACGATTTATTCCAACAGCCCAGAATAGCGAAGTTAATCTACGGTCAAACTGGCCTCATCCCAAATTTCTTGGTGCATTTTTGCCAGTTGAACATCATATCAGCAAAAAGGGGTATGAAGCGCAATGGAAAACCAGTGAATTTTCAGCAGATTATCAATCGGCACTGAAAAATTGCCTGTCGGGGAGTTGTGAAACTTTATTTTCAACTTGGTTTGGAGTAAAACATATCGATCCCATCGACATATATTTGCAGGCTGAACGCGCAGTGAATTATGGTATTTTATTTATTGTACTAACCTTTGTCGCTTTTGCTCTTTTTGAAGTATTGCAGAAAATTAGTTTACATCCTATTCAATATGCATTGGCGGGTGCAAATCTGGCTATATTTTTTCTATTGCTGGTGGCGCTATCGGAGCACTTAAAGTTTTATCAGGCATATATCATCTCAGCGACAGCCTGTATCTGTATTTTAACTATCTATTTAAGGGCAGTATTAAAATCGGGACGAAATGGCCTGTTGTTTTCCGCTGCAATTACTTTACTTTACGGCATTTTATATCTGATTATTACTTCAGAAGATCATGCATTGATTGCAGGCTCATTGTTGTTATTTAGTATTTTATCCATTGTACTGATAAGTACGCGTAAAATTGATTGGTACCAAAGAACACTCTAGTGCATGGCACCAGACAGGTGCATGTATACCCACAATCTTTCAAGGTGAAAGATTATGAGTAAAACTGCCTGATTAATTGGATCTGAGAGGGTGATCACTTACAATCATTACAGATGCCCTAAAGTATATGCGAATAGTAGAGATTAAGTTGACCACACAACAGGCCTACCAGGCAACAATGAAAGAAAAAATGGCGGTATCCTTGCTAAAGGGATTAAGCCATCTTCCCCTGTCAGTCAACCGCTTTACAGGACGATTGATCGGCAGGCTGGCATGGTTGTTTGCAA
>DRNA01000272.1 GCA_011322365.1 Aeromonadales bacterium
CTACACCTTGAGATCGCAGGTATGCAGGTAAGATATGTTCTGGGAATCCAGGTTGTTTTTGGTCAAGATTAACCGCAGTAATAGCAAAATCTATGGGAGCATGCTTTTTTAACGACAACAGGATATCCAACAGGGTATAGCTATCCTTTCCACCAGATAAACAGACCATGACTCTATCACCATCTTCGATCATATTAAAATCTTCGATGGCTCGCCCCACCTGACGGCGGAGCTTTTTTTCTAGTTTAGGGAGCTGAGGGGACTGTCTAGCGGTTACTTTTTCAGCAATGGAACCTGTTGCCTGGGCACTCATGAATTTTTCTCAAAAAAGAGCTTCAATACTGGCATTATACCTTACATACCCATGCTACCTGAAGATGCGTATCAATAATTCAGCGTATCAGCTTTATGGAATTGCTGTGCCTACATTTAAAGACTCAAACCAGTCCAGGAATCGATTAACATTATCTCCTTTGAATAGTCGTCCATGCTGTGGTGCTAATATTTCAACGTCCAGTGCCCTGACACGATTAATCCAGGCATTTTTTGCTCTGTTAGAGGGCATCCAACGTTGATGAAAGCCTTTCATTTTAGGAATATGTTCCTCGAAATCATCAACAAATAGTGGGGAATCAATAGCCTCTAACGCAGCGCCAGCATCACCACTCATAAGTATTTTGGACACCGGGTCATAAACACTGAAATTGCCTGAAGAATGAACATAATGTGCCGGGATAAGTTGTAATTCTACTTCGCCCACTCGTAAGGCTCCGCCTTCATCAGGAATAGAATTGTAAGACATATTTTCCATGCCAAAATGGCGAATAAACCCCTCCCATAACCAGGGGGAATGCAACCTGGCTTCAGGTAACGCTTTATCCCATAAACCCAGTGAAGAGATAATATCCGGATCCTGATGGGAAGCAAAAATATCTGTGATATTCTCCAGTGGAACTTCTCTAAGCAATGCAGTTAACATCGGGGCAAATATTTCAATTCCGCCAGGATCGATTAATAGAGCATGGTCACCGGATTTAACCAGATACTGGTTAGTATCAATAATTTTTTCAGGTTTATCTAGATCTCTCCCAAACACAACCCACTGATGTCTTGCGCCCTGGTATAAGGTTTCTGCTTTCATAGTTGCTCCATTCGTATATTGTGCATCATTGATCTGGCTTTTGAAATATGACCATTCATAATTTCATAGGCTTTGGCTAATTGATCGGCAACCGAGTCCAGGCCTTCTTTGAAATTGCCCGCTCCCGATGCTTCTACTCTGGAACTGGTAACCATCAATTGTATTCCTCGAAGTTGGCCACCTATTTCATCAATTTCGGTTCTCAGACGCCGGATAGAGCGACGGAAACCTCGAAGGAGTTCTTCCGAAGCATCATTTAAAAACTCCATTCTAAATCGTAGAGAGGTTTTATATTTCGCATCGCTGTTATAGGCCTGATTAAAACGAGCTAATGCATCGCTCATGCGAATATTTTCTACCGATATCCTGGAAACATCCGTCGCCATCTGATCAATAGCCTCACCTCTCTGGGAAGAAAACTGAGATATCTCTTCAATAAAGCCGGTTATCGCCCTGAAACCAGCTACGCTTTCACCCGCACGAATAGCAAGCGCACGGGCATTTTTTGCAATGATTGAAACCTGCCTGGCTACATCTGTCATTGCATGTAATTCACTCGCGACAGTAGCCGAAAGGACATAGGCCTTTGCATTTTCATCGTTGATACTCATGAAGAAAATTGTGCTCCCTTTTATAATGGTACTGAAAACGAAAACGTTGTATTAAAAATCAACAATAGAGCGATCCCTAATAGTTATATAGTCTATATTTCGGCAATTAGCTGTTAATATTAAGAAATAGATTAGAATGGGAACCTGCTATGGCAAACAGCTCAAGACCAACCATCCATATTCTTGGCACGGGTGCTATCGGTTTATTATGTGCAATGGATCTAAAAAAACAGGGATTCCGTACTCACCTGCTAACCCGGTCAGGGAAAAAATATACAAAAAATCAAACGGTTACATTGAAGCATAAAAAGAAATTTTCAACTGAAAGCTTTGAACTACAGGCATCAGATTCGTTGAAAAGTCCCATAGATATTTTAATTGTCTGCGTTAAAGCTCATCAGCTCATTTCAGCCATTGCACCCTGTGTAAGCCATATAACAAACCGCACAGTTATTCTGTTATTACAAAATGGTATGGGTGGCGATATCAGCTTACTCAATAAATACCCATCAATATTGAAAAGTCAGATTTTTCATGGGGTTAATACTCATGCAGCCATTAAAACCGTGCCTTTTATGGTTGAAAATACCGGCCAGGGGAGTTGTGAAATAGGTTCCGTTGAGGCGCCACAGGGGCATGATGCCATCGCCCTGAAAAAGCGCTGTTGTCTGCTATTGGAAAGCACGTTTTTTAATCGCTGGAATAAAGACATCAATACACTTTTATGGCAAAAACTCATCATTAACGCAGCTATAAATCCAGTTTCAGCCTTATTGCAGTGTAAAAATGGCGAGCTGTTAGAAGAAGATATCTGGGATATAGTCATCAAAATCATTGAGGAATGCTGTATAATCACCCAGCGGAATCAGATTCAATTAAGTTTCGATCGGATGATAAACAAAGTGAAGCAGGTTTGTATCTCAACTCAGAATAATTATTCGTCAATGGCTCAGGATATTTTATACAGCAGAATGACAGAAATTGACTTTATTAACGGATATCTGTTGCGTAATTCACAGAACTGCTCAGTTAATTTCCTTTATAATCAAATAGTAGTAAAATTAATAACATCCAGACAGAAACAGTTTAGTTGATCCCCATGAAAACAATATTCAACAACCTGTTTCTTTACCTAACAAAAGAATATATTGATCAAGGAGTGAAAACTTGAATTCAGGTTTCAGACTATTTGCCGTTCCTATCTTCCTGTTGTTAACGTTTACCTTGCTGTTCTATCTGGCTCTGGATCAATTTTCGCAAGATTTAGCGCGGACTTCGGCTATTGAACAGAAGCAACTTCAACTAAAAGCTGATACTGAATTAAATAAAATATTAAATAAAAAGCTTGGTGCTATTGAAATATTTTCAGCTTCTGCAGCTATTGAAGATCTGGTCATCAATAATCATTTGTCAGAAATAACAAATTCTCTGGAAAGTTGGCGAAAATCTTTTAATTTACCGGTGCTGGCATTTTTTGATGTGGAATCAAATACGCTCTATCTTTCTGATGCGCCCAGTCGAGCTGGGGAAACCTATGGTTTATCCGACTGGATAACTGAACAATTATCCGGGCCGGCAGCTGATCGCTCAGCTCGCCTGCTTACCTTCCGAGGTAAACCCACCTGGATGAAAAGTGCCAATGTGCAAATTGCTGGTGAAATAAAAGCTTTAATCGTCTCAGGTATTACTTTAGATAAATCCCTGGTAAATGAACTATCAAACACCCTGTTATATCCCGTTGTACTAACTCACAGCAATGGTGGCAGAATTATTTCTGCTACAGAAAATGAAACTTTGCCTCCCTATCATTTGAGTATTAACTTACCCACAGAATTAGAAAAATCGGGCTATAAATTACTCATGTATTATGACGCCATGTCACCCTATCAACAATTGAAAAAATGGCAGGGTTATGCATTATTAATTACATTATTTTTTATTCTCGGCAGTATCCTGTGGGTTGCAATACAATATCCCAGACAGTTAAAACAATGGCGATTTATTGGTTCCTTAGCCGATTCACCTGAGTCTTTAAAAGCTTTACCATTGAAAGGTGCCGAAAAAACAGTTGCTAATAGCATCGCCTCAGAAGTAGAAAAACTACGCTTTAAAAATGAAACATTGCAAAATCAGTTATCCAAAATTGAACACAGTAATCAATCATTTCGGCGAAATATCAAGCAGA
>DRNA01000273.1 GCA_011322365.1 Aeromonadales bacterium
AGGTGGCTATTTCAGGTGCCATTAATGCAGCTGTCAAAGGTGAAGATGCCAGTTATCTCCATAGTGCCTATAGCAAATATCCTATCCCCATAAGATTAGAGGCTGCATCGGCGGATAAAGCACGTATTGAGCAATTACTATTGTTAAAAGTTCGCTCATTAAGTGGTGAACTGATTGCCATGAAAGATCTGGTGAGCATAAAAGTAAGTGCACATGAACACAGTATTTACCATAAAGATTTATTGCCGGTGGTTTACGTTACCTCTGATGGTGCCGGAAGAACCGACAGTCCACTTTATGGCATGTTCAGTATTCGAGCCAAACTGGAAGATAAATTTCCCAATATGGAACAGGCCTTAACAGCTCAGCCAGAAAATCCCTATGTGGATAGTATCAAATGGGATGGAGAATGGCAGGTTACCTATGAGACATTTCGTGATATGGGGATTGCTTATGCCATCGGATTGATCATTATTTATTTACTGGTTGTTGCTCAGTTTAAGTCGTATATTGTACCACTGGTAATTATGGCGCCCATTCCTTTAACTATCATTGGTATTTTGCCGGGGCATGCTTTATGGGGTGCTCAGTTTACTGCAACATCCATGATTGGCATGATAGCGCTGGCAGGTATTATTGTTAGAAATTCTATTTTACTGGTGGATTTTATTAATATTGAAATTGCGGCAGGAAAATCATTTCGAGAGGCAATTATCCGCTCTGCTGCTGTGAGAGCTAAACCCATAGCATTAACCGCTCTGGCTGCTATTCTTGATGCATTATTTATTCTTGATGATCCTATTTTCCTGGGACTGGCTTTGAGTCTGATTTTTGGTATTTTAATTTCAACTTTATTAACACTGGTAGTGGTGCCGGTGGTATATTTTGCTGCCAGAGAAAAGGAATTTTGTTAAAGCTGAAGTCATGGATTCAGGTTTAACCTAATGGACTTTAATTAGAAATAACAGGGAGTAAGCCAGTGGGTTGCGCTGGCTTAACCTGTTTAAATACATTTTTTAACGGTGAAATATTCCCGCTTTTACCAAAGATAAAATTTTGTTGGTCAACCCGTATTTTATAGCCTTTATTTAATGTTAATGCACGAGTTAAAGATGGTATGAGCAATTGTGAAATGTCGTTGTGTAATCTGTTAAATTGTTTTGTATTCAATGTATGATTTTTCAACCAGAATTTTTTTAAAATTTCATCGTTGTCGGAAAACTCACTACCTGAAGCATTATTTTTTAAATAAAAACTGTATTCATAAACCTGAGCGTGATTTTTATAACGGGTTACAGGTTCTCTGATACCATAGAGGTATTGTTGACTCCAGTGAAGCCAGCTGGAGTGAGTGTTGTTACTGGCTAACTTTCGAGTAAATGAGAAGGTGGCATCAGTAGTAGCACCGATACCTGCATGACAACCCATACAGGAAATGGTTTCTTCTCTGGTTTGTGGACGGAGTTCTCCATTTTTTGCTTCAATAAATCCCTGAAATATCCAACCAGTATTGGTACGCAATCCGTGAGAAGGATCGCCTCGAAATGTTTCCATTGAGACTGAAGCATTACTTGAACGCTGTTTTTCCCAAAACTCATTTTCAGCAGTGGTTTTTAATTCTGCATAATTGAACCATCGGTATTTTTTTGCATACCTTAATTCTTTCATACGAGCAGAGAGTTTTATCTGTTGGCGTTTTTCATCCCAGTCCAGATAACGAACTGAATGTAAAAATTCGGTATTTTCCGGGTATAACCCCGCGGCCAGGTGAAACTTCTGCTGTTGTTGTAAAAGCCTGGCCCAACCAACATAATTTTCAGGAGGAAAGACAATAACCCTGGTTTGATCAAGTTGGCCATTTTTGTTTAAATCTTCCGCAAAGTCATTTTCATCTATTGGGTTTTCAAGGTAAATATCATTTTGTTTAATTAAAGATTCAACAATAGCCAGATTCAATTTATAGATGCCGATATCAAATATTCCTCGAATATCCTTTGAAAAAGCACTATCCAGCCGAATTAAAACATCATCAGTACTGCCATTGGCTGGCCAGAACGTACCTGGAAAAGGGTAATAGCGATAGGCACGCCAGAGGGTATAGTCACCATTAATATCGTGATCAAAGCCTTCACTGTCAAAGTGAAAATAGGCATCGGGACGATAGCCTGGCCAATCTTTGGGAAGCTGTTTTTTCAGGCGAGGTTTGTTGTTGGAGAGATAGTTAGATTGACGAACATAATCAAGTATTTCTTTATCTGAAATTTTTGATACATTTTTTTTATAATCCGTAAACAGGTTTCTATAAGGGTTCACCTGCATCTCTGCAGGAAAATCGAGCACCGTTTGTAGATAGCTATCATTAATAAAATTCGGAGGCTTTCCATGTGTATGGCAGACGTAGCAGGGATTCTGTTTCTGATTATTACGCAAAATTGTACGTGTGTAGCACATAGCTGGAATGTAACTTCCAGCTGTATTAATAATTTTTTCGTAGTGGATATTGTTTTGTTGTTGTAGAACCCGTAAATATTCAGCTGTTGAAATTGCTGCTGGCGTCAGGGGCTTAGCCTGTTTAATCGATACCGCTAAAACGCTTTTAGCAACTGAGAGGCTGAATATTAAAACCGTGCTCCATTTCAATAGATATGTTCTGACAAATCGCTGTTTATTCAATAAATACTCCAGCCGGTATGCCAGAGATATAACCCAGTGTTGCATTTAAGTCATCATCTTTGGCCTGTTGCATTATATGTAATGCGGGTTTCTCATAGCTGGCATTGAGCGGTTGATCGGTAAAAGGGTGTTGTTGGGTCATAAACAGAAAATCCTGGCGATGAATAATTGCATTAGTTACACCGGTGACTTCAGCACCGATGGGTAGCGATGCAACTCGTGTGAGCTCTCCGCTTTTTACATTATAGGCCCATGCCATATTATTAAGATGCCGAGTACTATCTTCACTGACCAGTAAAATATCGTTACCGAGAAAAGCCAGATTATCCGGGTTAGCAATGGTTTCTGGAGAGCAGCCATTTTCATCGGCATATTGTTCACCTGGTTTGAGTGGTTTACCGGTAATAACCGCTTTCATATTTATAGCACTGAATTCATCATTGAGAGATAGCGCATAAATCCCTCCACAAACATTTTCGGGTAATCTGATGTCGTTAATGGTTTCCATCCCTTTATAATTATCTTCCATACTGCCATTGATGCGGCTCATGGCGACATATAAGGTATTATGTTTTGCATCATACGCCAGACCCTCTTCTTTTCTGAATTCAATGGTGGCGCCGAGATAGGCTGCATATTTTCTTGATTCTAAAAAAGCTGCAGCCAGTTGTTGTCCTTTTTTAAGTTGAAGACAGCTTATGCGACTATCTTCGTAGATTTTTTTAAAATTTTCCGGGCACTTTTTTAGTTTGTCCAGTTTGGCAATAGTAAAAATATCACTGAGTTTTAATTTTTTATCAATGAGTGATTTAATCTCTCTGTCACTGGCATGGCCGAGTTTGATCCAGCCCATGTTAAAATCGCCACCTTGTTCAGACGAGAGTTGTTTTACTTTGGCGGCAAACAGCGTACCTTCCCAGTTAGTGTTAAAATCGCTAATTTTTTTATCCGCAACAAATTTCCACAGACCTTTGGCGTTGCCATCGTCACTCATATAAACGGTTTTTTGATCCGGCATTACCAGCCCCAGCTCCGGTGTATATTTTCCGGTGACATAATGTTTGGCGGTCTGAGTAGAACCATCTTTATTGACTTTAACTTCGACAGTATATCCATAGTTATAGGGAGTGAATTTTTTACCATTATAAGCATTGGTTTTATCGATGGAATTTTCATTGAGATAAGTTTGAATACCTTCAATATAAGCGCAAAAATAGGAGCGAGGACCATCGACCAGAGCACTCGATACCAGTCCATCTTTTACGGCACAATTCTGGTAATAAGGGGATTCTGGAATCGTGTAAATACTGTTTAAACTGTAATCTTCCTCTCCTCCGAGATGTGTGTTCCAGGGCGTTTTACTACTGGCACAGTTAATGATTGTGCCATCGGTGGCTTTAAAATCTACTGATTCGGTGCTTATCGCTTTCAGTTGTTTCCCATTCAGTTTCACTTCCGTTTTATAAATTGCCCCCGGCATGGATTCCATGTGAGTAATGAGATAATGTTTTCCCCCAATACTGATAAAAGAATTGCCATCGGGATCCTGACTAATAAAAGGCGAACCGTCTTTTGCGGTAATGGCTTTACCGTTGATATCTGTTATCAGTCCAAATGTACCCTGACCTACCTTATCGCCCATTTTAAGTAATTTGTGGTAGCTCAGTGGGAAAATTTTACTCGAGCCGTCTTCATAATTTAAGGTGAGTGATTTTGATACCCGCATTTGAGTGATTTCTTCATCGGTCTTTGCCAGAGGTACTTCTGCAAATTTCAGGCTAATAATTTTGTTTACAGGTACTTTCTCTGTTGAAGAGTTGTGTAAATAAGTACTATTACAACTGAGTAATAATAACGGGGTAAGCAACGGCAACCAGATCTTTGTTATACCCCATTTAATCTGTGAACGAGGAGAGGGTATGCCAGCATTAAACTTGTCGGCTTTGAATAGATAGGATTTGTGGTTCATGGTATTTTACTAGGCTGAAATTGATCAACAGGTGGTGCTAATTATCGCTTTTTCTATAGTTATTGTCACATAAAGTTTTTGTGAAGGGTTGAAAAGACTGTGTTCGGAATTATGTTCAGAACTGACGGGTCTAAATTTTCTTTGGCCATCGCCTGGTAGTGTGCAACACACGCAGAATTTCAATTTTATTTCCGCGAACACGATACGGCAAAATAAATGAGGTTTTATCTACTACCAGCTCTTTTGTGTTTGGCACTCGCCCCAATCGTCCAATACCAGGTTGCTCGCTTAATAACGAAACCTTTTTTTTGATCCTGTGCACAATTTTTTGAGCCGCCTGGGGATTCTCTTGAGCGATGTATTTATTTGCTGACTTTAAATCCAAAATGGCATTTCTAAACCAGATAACTTTCATCATAATGGGGGCATCATAATGGTGGCAGACACTCATCGTCAGTACCCCAGGTTTCCATCCAGGCCATAACTGTATCGTTATCAATAAATTGATCGGGAGTGGTGATGTCAGCTTCAGCCACAGCTTCCTGTATTTGCTGCACCTGCCATTCATTATTGTCTAAAAACAACTTGAGCGCCTGCATAGCCAGGTATGTTTTTGAACGATCTGTGACACCGGCTAAATTTGAAAGGCGACTACTGGTTTCATCATCAAGACGAAGTGTCATAGTTGTACTCATTGTGATTCTCCTGCGTTCATAAGTATGCATATGCGTTCACATGAATTAAGTGTAGCATGATAGATGCATCAAATGCGAACTATTGGGTATATAGCAAAAATGGGATCGTGTGTATTTAACTCTGTAAAATATATTACAGATCCAGTCGATGAAATTTCTGGATGCCTCTCATTTGTTTATTATTCAGTTGGGCAATTTTTGCAAACTTAGGCCATTGGCGAACCGATTCTTTTACTTCATCAATAATTTTCTCAGGCCTGGATAAACTGATGGATCGTCCAACGGTGACCAGATCGGCTCGGGTGAAATGATCTCTTTTACCATTGACACTCATCTGGTGTTGATTAGTCCATTGCCCTGCCGGGTTATGTGAGTAGGTTACATCAAATGCGGGTGATAAACTCCACTGGCCTTTATTTTGTAGCTGCGAGTTCTGCATCAGATAGGCAATATTTTTGGTATGGTCGTCCTGATTCCTGGCAATAACATTAAAAACCATGCGTCGATACTGTTGTTTTGCTTCGGCTTTGGTGAGGCGTAATTTACGCATAATCATAAAAGCCTGTTCATAACTATAGGCGCCGGCCATATTAAAATCATAATGGGCAATGCCACATAAAGATTGCATATGCACTTTGCCTTCGCCCCTTTGACTATTGTGTCTATCGAAACGTTTACTCATAAAATGTGCTCGACCATTTTCCTGCAGCAATCGGCATTCACTCATGGTTATACCTGCCGCTAAAGCCATCTGGTAGTAGGCATATTCGATCCTGCCATAGCCGGCAGGCGTTCCCAGTTCCAGATCATTAACCCCATCAAACTTTATAATCCAGTAATCATATCCTGGCGGTACATCGGCTTGCCCTGAAAGAATATGCCCCTTTTTATCCATGGCAATAACCGCTTTGGGACGCGCACCGCCTGCTGAAGTGCCCACTCGTAAAATATCATAGATGGCATCGGCGTGTTGTTTTTCTGTATCCCCCAGATTAACATTTAATGCTGATCGCTGTGTCATAATTTCCTGTGCCAGGTTGACCAGTTCGTCGACATCAACGGCTACGGTTTTGTTATATTTTTTGATAATGGAGGGCGAGAACTCCAATGCGCCCATCGCTCTTTTACCGGTATAACAAAGCCGTTCCACCGGACTGAAATCAGCACCACTACGACCTTGTCGGGCAAGCCAGGTATCAATGATGCTATTACCAAATTTATCGGGCAGGGCATCGGCCAGCAGACCGGGTAATCCCAGAAAAGTGTGTTTATTCAAGTGTGGAAAAAAAAAGCGAGCATCTCCTTTTCGAGCCTGCTCCAGGCTCATATGAATGGGTGAAATATCCAGATTTGAATTGAGGAATTCTGTGTCATATTCAAATACTGCATAGCCCTGTTCAGCAAGCCAGGAAACAGCACCCACCGTCTGTCCCCACAATGAAACTAATGCCGTATCAATTTTTTTTACCATGACTCATTATCCGTGGAAATTGAGTGGTTTTCAGGCGGGGTGGTTGTCCGGTGTTTTCCAGTGGCACGTTGGCGTATTTTGCCTTTTCTTTTGGCCAGCTGAATCGGACTAATGCTGATTTCAGGAATATAATTATCGAGTGCATCCAGAGCATCCAACTCTCTTAGCACAGCAATTAAGGTCGATAACTTGCTTCTTCCGGCCTCAAGCGCTTTGATTGAATTTAAAGATAATGCTGAGGCTTCGGCCAACTGTTGCTGCGTCAGATTTTTGTGTAAACGCAAGGATCTTATCCGCTGACCGAGTTTGCGAGCTATTTGCTGATCCGATTCTGAATAAATATCCATAATAATCCTGTTTAAAGTCTTTGATAGGTATCTACCATATAACATATTAAATAAAGGCTATTACATTGTACATTAAGTAGAAAGAAAAACAAGAAGTCTATATTGTTACAGCCTTAAATAAGAATATTAAATGAAAATATAGCATTTAAAGCCTTAAACAGAGCCGTTATTTTGAATTAAACAGGGCGTGATTATCTTCTAGAGATTTGCGTATTCAGC
The DNA here is from genome assembly GCA_011322365.1 of Aeromonadales bacterium. Taxonomy (GTDB): domain Bacteria; phylum Pseudomonadota; class Gammaproteobacteria; order Enterobacterales; genus DRNA01. The sequence continues at coordinate 7,375 of DRNA01000273.1, forward strand.
TTAATCAGTAGCAAGAGCCAGTTTCCGTAAGCTTATTAATAATTGAGGTTGAACCAGAATATTGGTATTTTGGGGAGGATTCACCAAGGAATATAAAAACAAAAACCATCAATGGGGACTTATCAATGTTACGCATCATAAAAATATTCATTCTCAGCTGTATCATCACTGCCTGTAGTCAACCTTCTACTACTGCATCAGTACATTATGATGTAGTGATTATTGGCGGAACCGTTATTGATGGTTCTGGTAATAAACCTCAAAAGGAAGATGTGGCTATTAGAGGAAAAACAATAGTTAAAATTGGCGCTTTAGACCATTATACGGCCAACAAAATTATTCATGCCCAGGGTAAGGTCGTGACCCCGGGGTTTATTAATATGTTAAGTTGGGCGACCGATTCACTGGTTAACGATGGGCGCGGGCTTTCTGATATTGTTCAGGGTGTTACTCTGGAAGTTTTTGGTGAAGGTTGGTCCATGGGGCCTTTAACCGAAAAATCAAAAATTCAGGCTCAAAAAGATATTGATAAATCCCCTCAGCCCTACAAAATTCAATGGACTACCCTCGAAGAATATCTGGAATTTCTCCAACATAAAGGTGTTTCTCCCAATATTGCCTCTTTTGTGGGGGCTACCACTGTGAGGATTAATGCTATGGGCTCTGTAAATCGCGAGCCTACCCCTGCAGAATTAGAAGATATGAAAAATCAGGTAAAACAGGCGATGGAACAAGGCGCAATGGGCGTAGGTTCGGCACTGATTTATGCGCCAGGATTTTATGCAAAAACACCCGAATTAATCGCATTAAATAAAGTGGTTTCCCAGTATGGTGGCATGTACATCTCGCATATGCGTTCGGAAGGTAACC
>DRNA01000274.1 GCA_011322365.1 Aeromonadales bacterium
AATACCCTCAAATAGTTCACTATGCCCGTGAATTCGAACTTTGGCATAACCGAATTCTTTATGCTCAGAAGATGCCACCTGGCCACCCAGCTGAGAAGCCATGGTTTGCATGCCATAACATATACCTAATACTGGTACACCTAGTTCAAACACCAGTTGGCTGGCTCTTGGAGTAAACTGTTCGGTGACGGATTCAGGCCCCCCGGATAAAATAATACCATCAGGCGAAAACTCGCGAATAGCTTCATCGCTCATATCATAGGGGTAGAGTTCACTGTAAACGCCAAACTCTCTTACCCGACGTGCAATTAACTGGGTATATTGTGATCCAAAATCAAGAATAAGGATTTTTTGTGAATGGATATCTTGAGGCATTATGTTCTCACCTGGTTGTTTTCTGTCCTGGACATTACTGAACTTCGGGTATATACCCGAAGCTTCCAACTAAAACGGGGCAATATAAAAATTGCCCCGGTTAATAGCATAACGTTTTCACTAAGCTAACGGTTCACGTGATAATTGGGCGCTTCTTTGGTAATGGTAACATCGTGTACATGGCTTTCATTCATTCCCGCAGCAGTAACCTTAACGAATTCTGCTTTCTGACGTAATTCCTCGATACTGGCACATCCGGTAAGCCCCATGCACGAGCGCAATCCACCCATCATCTGATGGACAATATTCAACATGGAACCTTTATAGGCTACACGGCCTTCTATACCTTCAGGGACCAGCTTATCGGCAGTATTATCACTTTGGAAGTAGCGATCACTGGAACCCTGTTTTTGTGACATGGCACCCAGGGATCCCATGCCTCGATAGGCTTTATAGGAACGGCCCTGATACAGTTCAACTTCGCCGGGCGATTCCTCGGTACCAGCTAACATACTGCCGACCATAACAGAATAGGCCCCGGCAACGAATGCCTTACACATATCACCGGAAAAACGAATACCACCATCGGCAATAAAAGGAATATCCAGTTCAACAAGTTCTTTGGCGACATTAGAAATTGCAGATATTTGCGGTACGCCTACCCCTGTGACAATTCTTGTAGTACAGATCGATCCCGGTCCAATACCCACTTTTACCGCATCGGCACCAGCATCGACAATCGCTCTGGCACCGGAAGCTGTGGCCACATTGCCACCAATAATCTGCACATCAGGAAAATATTTTTTAACCCAGCTGATGCGATCGAGAACACCTTGTGAATGTCCGTGTGAAGTATCAACCAGAATCACATCAACACCAGCCTCAACCAGAGCTGCTACTCTGTCATCGGTATCAGCGCCTGTACCTACGGCAGCCCCCACACGCAAACGGCCATGGGAATCTTTACAGGCATTGGGTTTGTCTTTGGCTTTGGTAATATCCTTAACGGTAATCATACCTTTGAGATTAAAGTTATCGTCTATCACCAGCACCTTTTCAATACGGTGTTTCTGCATCAAATCAATAACATTCTGATGCTCTTCTCCTTCTTTTACAGTAATTAACTGCTCCTTTGGTGTCATCACTTCAGAAACTTTTTTATCCAGCTGCGTTTCAAAACGGATATCACGATTGGTAACGATACCGATAAGCTCGTTACCATCAACCACTGGCATACCGGAAAAGCCGTAATGCTTTTTCAGTGCTTTAATTTCTTTAATGGTCGTATCAGGCGACACCGTAATAGGATCGGATACAACGCCACTTTCATATTTTTTTACACGGGAAACTTCTTCAGCCTGCTCGGCAACTGTCATATTTTTATGAATAAAGCCCAGCCCTCCTTCCTGCGCCAGAGCAATAGCCAGGCGGGATTCGGTCACCGTGTCCATCGCGGCAGAAACTAATGGGATATTTAACTCGATTTTACGCGTTAGTCGCGTTTTCAACACCGCTTCATGAGGCAGAACTGTTGAGTGAGCTGGTAAGAGAAGAACGTCATCGAAAGTGAGGGCTTCGTGAGCAATGCGCATAGGAGCTTTATCGCCTCGTATAATTATGGCCAGGAAGTCGTAAGGTGAACGATTACATAAAACCCGGCAGAAACCAAAGCGAAATTATACAGATTGTATTAGTTGAGGTAAATAGTTACTCTTGTACTTTGTTAGAATAAAACACCGCCTGAAATGGCTAAATAGCTTTCCAATAATAATCTGATACCCATGAATGACCATATTAAAAAACCTGCCAGAAAAATCTTCAGCATTTCACAGCTCAATAAACAGGCTAAGAATC
>DRNA01000275.1 GCA_011322365.1 Aeromonadales bacterium
CCGGGCGCACAGCAGAGGGTGGGCTGATAAGCAATGGCCGTACTTTTTATAATGGTGAATGTGACAGTTCAGGAGCCTGTTATCTGGTAAGGGATATTTATTTTGAACCGGAAAAAGGCCATAAGGCAGCCAGAGTTTTAGATGACATTGTAGACCATACTGCCTGCGGCAGACCGTCTTTAATTGAGATGCATCGCTTAAATTTTTTACAGAATAAAAGCCATTCATTAAATGAGTTAAAAAAACTGCTGGATATAATCAGCCAAAAGTTACCGGAAACATTATATCTGACTGCTGAACAGTTAATGGGTATCTATAAATCAGCGGATAAGCAATTATTAGTTATGAAAAAACCTGAACGTTTCGCTATATGGCTAATTCGGGTAAAAAAATTTTTAGAATACAAACGTCTGTCAAAGTACTCAGGTGTTAACTATATACTGGAAAAAGCATCCCCTTTTTCCACCTCAGGGCGCCTGCTCCTGGAAAATAGGAGCGTGTGAGGGGTACAATGACCCAAAATATAAAACCAACGGTCAGTGTCATAATTGCGGTTTACAATGGCGAAAAAACCATTAAACGTGCAATAGACTCTATATTGCAGCAAACCTGGCCAGTTAATGAAATTATTATTATAGATGACGGCTCTACTGACAATACCCGTCAGGTACTGGCAGACTATAAAGATAAAATAACCACCCTGCACCAGCAAAATGCAGGGGTATCCGTGGCCAGAAATAAGGGCGTAGAGCAGGCAAAAAGTGACTGGATCTGTTTTCTGGATGCCGACGACTGGTATTATCCCGACAGGATAAAATGGCATATGGAAATGATACAGCAAAACCCAAAACTCGATTTTTTAACAGGTGATTTTGACTACATTGACGAAAATGGCAATATACTGCGTCAGTCCATGCAGTCCACAAAATGTGGTAGTCAACTATTACAATTGGCAGGTGATAAAAGCTCGGTAATAATGCAGGGTGATTTAATAGGTGAATTTGTTGAGCAGCATTTTGGAGATACGCATACATTAACTCTTAAACGGGCAGATTTTTTTAAACTTGGCGGTTATCCACAAGGTGTAGCTGTATGTGAAGATGTTAACTTTTTAATAAGACTCTGTGCAGTCAGCCGTTATATTGGAGTTAAAACCTTACCAATGGCCGCTTACTTTATACATTCAAACAGTGCAACACGCAGTGACCCTTTAAGAGCACAACAGCAGACACTGCTGGCATTACAAAGCTTAAAGATGTTTATAAAAGAGACTAATAACTCTCTTATGAAGGGACTTATGAAGTCAATCCGCCATGCCCGACTTGATCTGGCTTATGTGTTATTAAAAAACAATAAAAAGTCACAGGCTTTACAGGTAGTACTGCCGATGATTTATGAAGTGCCTGGAATTAAAAGCATTAAATATATTCTGTCAGTGGTAAAAGGCTAATAATGTCAAATAAGGATAATTTAAACAACCAGTCTCACCGCTATCTGGTGATAACAGAACTGTTTTTACCCACCAAAGGCGGAACCGCCGTCTGGTTTGATGAAGTTTATCAACGTATTGGCGGTAAAGAAATTCATATTGTTACTAAAGATGTTGAAGGCGGTAAGGAATACGATAAAACCCATAAAAATACTGTACATAGGGTTTCCTTAAAAAGGCACTGGTGGCTAAGGCCGGAATCGCTGGCAATGTATTTAAAACTTTTTTTTAAATCACTAAAAGTCGCTTTAACTAATAAAATAGATGCGGTACATACCGGACGTGTTTTGCCTGAAGGGCTTGTGGGGTTACTGGTAGCCAGAATTATTCGAAAACCCCTGGTTATTTATGCCCATGGCGAAGAAATAACGACCTGGAGACAATCGACAAAGTTTAAGGTGATGAAGTTTACCTATCAGCATGCGGATAAGATTATAGCCAATAGTGAGTTTACAAAAGGTGAGTTAGAAAAAATCGGTATTGATACCGATAAAATTATAAAAATTTCACCGGGAGTCAATATAGAACGGTTTAGACCTATGCCGATTGAAGATGTAATGGATTTAAGGGAATCAATAGGCATTACTCAGAAAGAAAAACTTATACTTTCTGTAGGGCGTTTGAGCAGGAGAAAAGGGTTTGATCAAACGATAAAAGCCCTTGCTCAATTAAGAGAAGATAATATTGATGCACATTATGCTCTAATTGGTATTGGTGAAGATAAAGACTATCTGCAAAAGCTGGTTAAAGAATATAAAGTGAATGACTATGTTCATTTTTTGGGGCATGTCAGTATGGAAGATTTACCCAGATGGCATAATGCAGCCGATGTGTTTGTTATGCCAAACAGAGAAATAGATGGAGATACAGAAGGTTTCGGGATGGTGTTTGTGGAAGCGGCCGCTTGTGGTAAACCTGTTATAGCAGGTAATGCAGGTGGCACAGGGGATGCTGTTATCAATGAGGAAACTGGCTATAGAATAGATGCAACACATCTCGAAAATTTGACACAGGCCTTGTCTAAGATTTTATTAGATGAATCGTTAGCAGAACAAATTGGGAAAAAAGCATATGAGCGAGCAACAAAAAATTACAACTGGAATGTGGTCGCTAAAACAACGACACAAATCTCCTGTTTATAAAAGACTACTATCCCTTGAACCGGCAGCGTATATTTTTATCCTGTTAGGCTGGTTGATATCTACCACGAATGTATTTGCGGCCAGGCTTGAAACAAACTATCCGACTGATCAGGAAATTAGTGCACTACCTGCTTATTGTCATGCAAAGTTAAGAGCGGATCAAAAAAGTGACGAAGCGCAACATTGGAAAAGAGCATTAGGTAAGGATTATATACATGTTCATCATCTTTGTGCAGCACGAGCATTTTTAATGAGAGCCAACAGGATGGATGATAACAGGCACTTTTATCTTGGGGAGGCAATGAATAACCTGGAATATATGATCACCCATTCCAGCCCGAATTTTATTCTAATGCCGGAAATTCTTTATTATAAAGCCTATATTTTTTATAAGCAGAAAAAGTATGATCAAGCAATAAAGTATGCCGAAATGGCTATTAAAAAAAATAAGCAATATATCAGACCCTATCTTTTAATTGCGGACATATATATCAAACTTAATGATGTGCAAAATGCTGAAACAATCATAACTGATGCCAAAGCAAAGTTTCCAAAATCGAAAGCAATAAAAAGAAGAATAAAAAAAATAAGGAAACTAAAAAAACAGAAGAAAACAGGATAGGTTATAAAATTGAGCCTAGGTAATAAAATAAGAAAAAATACATTATGGCTGTTTGCAGGAGGTGTATCCAGTAGAGGAATAATGTTTTTGTCAGGGATTGTTCTGGCAAGATTGTTGGTGCCGGAAGATTTTGGGTTGGTGGTCACCATACAGATTTTTACCGGGATTGTTTCAGTGGTTGCCGGGGGCGGCATGGGGCAGGCTCTGATCAGGGCGGATGATGTGACCGAAAACCACATTAATGTTATTTTTACCACTCAGGTAGCTATCGGGTTGGTAATTTATGTTGTATTTTGGCTGCTCTCTTCGGCTATTGCAGATTTTTTTGGTAGTGAAATTTATGAGCAATTAATTAAAGTTTCTGCACTGACCTTTGTTATTAGACCTTTTAATAATATTTCCAGTGCCAAACTAAGTCGGAATTATAATTTTAAAATAGTATCATTGCTTGCTTTTTTTAATGTGGTTATTTCATCATTGATAAGTATATATATGGCATTTAATGGCTATGGTGTCTGGTCATTAATAGTAGCAGGTTTAATAACATCCCTTGTTCTTATACCCATAAGTCTTTGGTTAGCCAAATGGTGGCCAAAATTAAGTTTTAAAATGGAGGCCTTAAAAAAATATGGTGCTTATGGTTTTAAAGTATCAATTAGCAATATTTTATACAGTATTATGGTTCAAATTCCCAACTTCTTTATTTCCAAGGTGCATGGTCCAGAAACATTGGGTTTGTTCAATAAAGCAAGTAGCTTAACTGAAATACCATTACAAATAATAGCTGGCCCGGTAACACAAACAGTCTTTCGAGGGATGTCAGAATATAAACATGACGTAAATATGTCAAAGTATCTCTATTTCAGAACCCTGACATTGCTATGTGTCTATTTGTTTCCTTTCTTTACAACCATGTTCTGGATTGCAGAACCTTTTGTTGTTATTGTCTATGGAGAAAACTGGAAAGAAGCTGGACAAGTTATGTCAATCATTGCCCTTTGGGGATATTCCAGAACAATGATAAGGCCTGCCAGTATTATCAATGATTCACATGACAGGCTAAAAGAAGAAATATATCTGGATATGGAATTTATATTACTGTTAATAGTAGTGCTGTTTTTTTTAACACCACAGGGCATTAACTTTGTGGCGGCTGGTTTAATTGTAATGGGTCTTTATCAAATGATAAGAGTAACCAGGTTAGCTTATACATGCATGGATAATGCAACCCTGAAAGATTTTTTTAAGGCAGTATATCCAGCGCTGTGCTTGAATGCTTTGCTTTTCTTATTTCTTGCCACTTTGGATAATTTTGTTGAATTTGAAAATATATCGTCATTTTTTACGCTGGCAGGAACTTTAATTTTAACTGTTTTAATTTACATTATTTTATTTATGACAATCCCTTTTGAGGGGCTAACAGGTGAACGTAATAAGATAAAAAATAAATTAAGAAATTTTTTGTAAATATATATTAATGAATAAATAAAAAGTCTTGCCAAACAAGCTAACCTCCAGTAGTATTTGTCTGAGAATAGAATATGTCATTGAATTTTCTGTCTATTCTGGCAAGCCGATTTAGGAACACGTTTATATGGATTACCCCTCCTCAGAAAATCAGGCTTATTCCCGCAGCTCTTTATTGGCATTGTTTCGCAATCGCTTGTCCTTGACGCTGTTCGAAAAGTTTCTTGGTATTGTGCTTCATATTCATGATGGTCGAGCAGTCCTCAAGCATTTGATTAGAATGCTGAGACGTGAGTTGGAGGATGGTTGTTCGGATGAGCTGGACTATCGTACTTTCCGAACCATCCTAAATCAATATCCTGAGCGACTCAGAGATGATACCTGGTACCAGGCATCAATCCTTCTTGACGCCAGTTGGAGGAAATATCCTGAGCGTACATTTAATCATCTACGTCTTCTTCGAGAAAGGAACGATCCGCAAGATTTTGCACAGTTCTGGGAAGAACTCAGGTTGAACATCGCACCTTATTCTCTTACCCCTCACGGTTACATGTTGGCCCTGGAAAGCCGGGATAAAGAAGGGATATGGAAAGAAATTACGCAGATTATAAGTTTGCTTGACACCATGGAACTACACTGTTTTCTAAATTCGGGAACCCTTTTGGGCATCATACGTGAAGGTGGTTTTCTGCCTCATGACGACGACGTAGATCTGGCAGTCATTCTGAATGCCGACTCAGACCGGGAGGCATCCAGGCAATGGATCAGCTTTGGCGAACGACTAAAATATTCTGTACGTCCACCCTACAAACTGGATCTCGGGCAAACGATCCTTTACAAAATCATCTGTCCCAGTGGGTTGGAGGTAGACCTTTTTCCCGCTTGGGTCTCTAGAGGCCATGTATTTGTCTGGCCGTATTTACATGGGGAATTGAAAGCCAGTGACCTGTTGCCATTGCGTCCAATAAATGAAAAACTGTCATCAGTGTTTCTTCCTGCCAATCCTGAAGCCTTTCTGGAAATCAATTACGGTAGCAACTGGAAGATCCCTGACCCCTCTTTCCGTTTTGACTGGAATCGGGCAAAGCAACAATTCACCATTTTTACTAAGACTTTGAAAGACTAGAGCAATATAGAATGAAAACCGTAATCACATATGGAACATTTGATCTTTATCATGTCGGCCATGTCCGGCTACTAAGCAGGTTGAGAGAATTGGGAGATCGTCTGGTGGTTGGTTGCTCCACCGATGAATTCAATAGCCGTAAAGGGAAGAGATCGGTGATGCCTTATGAGCAACGTGTTGAGATTCTTCGAGCCTGCAGATATGTAGATGATGTCTTTCCAGAAAATAACTGGGAGCAGAAACGGGGGGACATTTTGAGGGAAAAGGCCGATATATTCGCGATGGGAGATGATTGGCTAGGAAAATTCAATGACCTCAGTGATATTGTGGAAGTGGTTTATCTGCCGCGCACAAAAGACATTTCCACTACGGAAGTAAGGCAGTTGGTGAAGGCCCTGCACAGAGACAAGATTAACCAGGTACGCTCTGCAGTTTCCCATCTTGCTAGCTTGGTCGATAATCTTTGAACTTGACAGGAGGATTTGTTTTTCGGAGGAATTACACTCTGATTAGACAATATTGGTCTAAAATTCAGGTTTTAAAGTAATTATTGATGACGAGGTTTACAATGTGATGGATAAACATAATAGTCGACCTCGAAAGTCACTCGGCTTTCGCCCCCCCGCTCCATATAGTGAAAAATTATTTGCAAGAACTGGGGTTTCTTGCATTACACTTAAGAATTGAATCTGCAAGCTAAAAGTTATCCGTATGTTTTTAACAAAGAATATTAATTATACTAACGATATTATGAATAGAAATGAAATCTGATCCACTTATTAGTGTTATTATTCCGTGTTTTAATTGCCAGGAGTTTGTTGATGAAGCAATCACCTCTGTGCTTAATCAGGATTATAGTAATAAAGAAATTATTATTGTTGATGATGGTTCAACAGATGAATCTGAAGAAATCATAAAAAGATATTCTGAAAATATTAAGATTATTCAACAAAAAAATATGGGATTGTCAGGTGCAAGAAATTCCGGGATTAATCATGCAAGAGGAGAGTATATTGCCTTTTTGGATGCAGATGATTATTGGAGTCAGCATTTTTTATCTGCAATGGTAGAACAGGCAGTACAAAGTAAAAGCAAACTCATTTATTGTGGCTGGGAGCACGTTGGTACTTATAGGCAAGAACCTTTTGTACCACCAGACTATGAAGATAGTGATAATAAGTTGGAACTTATGATAGAAGCACCAAGATGGCCTGTACATGCTGCGATTGTTCATAAAAGCATTGTGGATGAACTAGGTGGCTTTAATGAAAGCTTAAATTATTGTGAAGATTTTAATTTTTGGATAAGGGCAGCAACGAAAAACAGAATCTCACGGGTTTCAAAAGTATTGGCCTATTATCGACATCATGGGGACACTCAATTATCCAAATCTGTATTAAATATGGCCTTTTCTCATTTGAATGTTCAACAAACGTTTTTAAAGGAACATCAAGATATAAAAAAACAATTATCCAGAAAACAAATTAGAAAAATAACATATGGGCGGTTGCTTAATAATGCATATAAATTTTATTGGAAAAGAGAATTACAATATGCTAGACCTATGTTTAGAAAAGTAATGGCTCATGGCTATGGAAGTTTGTCAGACTGGAAGTATATGTTGCCTTCTTTTTTGCCGCTTAGTTGGCATCTTAAATTAATTTCAGGATTAGGAAAAAGTGAATAACACCAAACGCTATTCAGTATCCGTTATAATTTGTACTTATACCAGGGCTGATTCACTGCGTGATACATTGAATAGTTTGTTACTATTAGATTTAAAAGATATTAATTTTGAATTAATTGTTGTTGATAACAATTCAAAAGATAATACTAAAGATGTTGTAAAGGATTTTACTAAAATAGCAGATTTTCCTGTTAAATATCACTTTGAACAACGTCAGGGTTTATCATATGCTAGAAATACCGGTATTGAGCAATCATCGGGAGACTATCTGTTTTTTACTGATGATGATGTTATTCCTGAATCTGACTGGCTTTTTCAAACCCTGGAAGGTATTGAAAAATATAATTGTATCGCTTGTGGAGGGTATATAGCTCCTCTCTGGTTGGGAGATAACAAGCCTGTATGGCTAACAGAAATATTTTATGGATTTATTGCTATTAAAACGGACAAACAAGGGCCTAAACAATTAGATTTATCATCAGACTTGCCTTTTGGTGCCAATATGGCTTTTAAAAGAACCGTATTTGAAAAATATGGTCTTTTTAATGTTGAACGTGGTCGAAAAGGTAACAACTTAGCCAGTGGTGAGGATGGTGAATTATTTGAAAGGCTGATAAAAGCAAATGAAAGTGTTTATTACTTCCCAGACTCCAAAGTAAAACATAAGGTCGAAGAGTTTAGACAAAAAAAATCCTATTTCAGGCGTTGGCGCTATCAGGCGAGTAAAAATCTTGCTATCGTTAATGATTTACCAGGAAAAAAACGTATTTTTGGTATTCCACTGTATCTTTTTCATCAAATGTTCAGAGCAATATGGACTGCTCTTATTTTCAGGATTACCAAACCAGAAGATGAAGCCTTTTATAAAGAAATGGTCGTTTTTCATTTTTTTGGCACTATTAATGGCTTATTTAAAAGATATAAATAAAAATGAGTAAATTTATAGTTTTAATGTACCATAGTATATCATCGCCATTGTTAAAACATGAATCAGGTTTTGTCTGTGAACCTAAAGTGTTTGATGAGCATATGAAATTACTTAAAAAAAAGGGCTATTATTTTGCAAGTATAAATGAAGTGTATCAACATCTGTTAAATCAAAAAAAGTTACCTGAAAACTCAGTGTTAATTTCATTTGATGATGGTTATATGGATAATTATATAAATGCATTTCCAATATTGTTAAAATATAAAATACCTGCTGTCATTTTTCTTGTTGCAGGCTTAATAGGAAAAAAGAATAACTGGTTTTCAGGAAAACAGTGGACTACAAGAGAATTATTAACCCTGGATAGAATTAATGAAATGACCCAGGGTGAAATTGATTTTGAATGTCATTCTTTAAATCATAAGAAGCTGACCAGTCTTGATGATAATAAACAAAAAGAAGAAATAATTGAAAGTAAAAAAATTCTTGAAGACAGACTAAATAAAAATATAAGTTATATAGCCTATCCTCATGGACTTTATAATCAAAATACTCTTGATATCGTTAGAGATGCTGGTTATCTAATGGGATTTAGTACTCATTCTGGTTTTAATTCGGAAAATATTGATCCATTTGTGATACGACGTTTAGAAGTTAATGGTTTGGATTCTGCAAAAAAATTATTATATAAGGTTCAGTTCGGTATGAATGATCCTACCTGGAATACAAAATACAAATATTATTATAAGCAACTAATAAGAAGAATCAATGGACATTGAAGTTGTTATTTGTACTCATAACAGGGAAAGGCTTATAAAAAAAGTTATTGCTTCTTTAAATAATTGCTCCCTTCCAGAAAAAACTAATATTTCAATTTTAGTTCTGGCTAATGCATGTTCAGATAATACTCATGCATTTTTAAATGAGTATCAAACTAAACAAAAAGCAAATAATTTATTGCCTCTTCAATGGAATGCGGTTCCAAAGCCAGGTAAATCACATGCATTAAATTATGCTATACCTAAATTGCAAGGTGATTTAATTGCTATGATTGATGATGATCATAGAATATCAGAAAACTATTTTGCCGTCTTAGCTGATGCTTTTAATAAATATAAGGAAGTAGGAATTTTTTTCGGCAAGATATTGCCTGACTGGACTGGAAAAGAACCAAAATGGGCACATTTACAGGGTAAATATGCAATTTACCCTTTACCCGTACCTCATTTTGATAAGGGTGATGAGTCTTTTGAATATCATGATAAAGTTGCCACACCAGGTGGAGGAAATCTTGCTTTAAGAAGAGAGGTCTTTAACAAAGTTGGTGACTTTAATACTGAACTGGGTCCGGAAGGTCATAATTTGGGTGGTGGGGAGGATAGTGATTTTGTAAAACGGGCTATTTCTATAGGAATTAAATTGCGCTATTTGCCTGATATGGTTCAGTATCATTATGTTGATCCGGAGCGTTTTAAATTTTCATATATATTAACTAAAAGTTTTCAACGATCCCGCTCTGTTGCTTTAATTTCCAAAAAAGAAATTACTAGAGTCCCTAATTTTATCTGGAAAAAATTATTTGTCTATTTTTTCTCCACTATCTTTTCATTTAATATTGATAAGTCCCGCTTTTATACGGTCAGACTGGCCGCCGCCTTAGGTGAACTAAGTGCTTATAGAAAGTTATCAGGAAAATGATGCTTTATAATATTTCTTTAATAAGTATGCTTGCCCTGGTGGTTGTTCCGGCATTACTATTTTCTTTATTAATTCTGATAAAAGGCTTATTAAACTTTAGTCGAACTGGCCCGGGTATTAAGTCTGAAATATTAAAGCACTATCGTGTCTATTCAATTTATGCTTTATTAAGATTATTCCTCTTTGTTCTGATAATTAATGTTTTTTTATCTGCTATAGGTTTCTTTATTTATTTGTCAGTCATTATTCTTTTTAAATCAAATTATTCTCCAATTGTATTTACTGTTATTAGTTTTTTGAGCATTGGGTATTTTTCTTTTGTACAGTTTTGTAAAAACTTATTGTTTGTTCCCAGTAATATTATCCTGTCTTCTCAATATTCTATGAGCAATTTTTATACCCTCTGGCAATGGTTATCTCCTAAGAAAATAATTTTAATGCAATGGGTACCCGAAATTATTATTGCTTTTTTAATATTGCTTGCTGGTAATACTCTTTTACAGGATAAATCATTTAATTTGTTTTTTGTTCCTTTATTGCTGATTTTTATTGTTGCTATTATTCCTTATGTATCTTTGGAATTTATATCTAAGTTATTTTCTTTTATGACTAATAACGTAAATAATAAGCAACCTAATATTATTATGATAGGTTCAGATACTTTACGAAAAGACCGGGTGGGTCGAATTAGAAACACTCAGTCAATCACTCCAAATATTGATAAGCTTGTAAAAAAAAGCATCTCATTTGAAAATTGTTTTGTTCCTATAGCTCGTACTGCACCGAGCTTATTATCTTTTTTTTCCGGTTTGTTACCCTGGCGACATAAAATTCGTGATAATTTTTCAGAGCCAACAGACTGCCAGCTTGATGTATTACCTATGGCTAAAATACTTAATAATAACCGTTATACTACAGCTGTGATCAGTGACTGGTGCGGCACGGATCTGGCTAAGTTTAACCTGGGATTTCAATGGCAGGATCTACCTGAAGATCAATGGAACCTTCGGTATTTTATTCGGCAGGGACCTAAAGACATTCGTTTGTTTTTATCACTCTTTTTACAGAATCATTTTGGCCGTTTGTTTTTGCCGGAAATATTTTACCTGGGCGGTGTACCAAAAGGTAAACATTTAATACAGCGAAGTAAATCCTGGATCACTCAACTATCCAGACAAAAACAGCCTTTTTTTCTTAATATATTTTTTGGTACCACGCATCCTCCATTTGGGAGTGAATACCCCTACTATTTCAAATATGCCGATCCTAACTATTGGGGGGAGTCAAAATTCTCTATGGCTCGTTTAACAGAGCCAGAGGAAATTATTCGCAGTCAGAAAGAACCAAAAGAAGCATTTGATCTGGATCAGATCATAGATTTATATGATGGTACGGTTACTAATTTTGATGATCAGGTAGCAGATATTCTGGCGAGTATTAAAGAAAA
>DRNA01000276.1 GCA_011322365.1 Aeromonadales bacterium
CAACTTTTGCTAAGGTAATAAACATTAGCTGCAAGTTGCGCCTTGCTCTGACATCCCGTCTGAACTCTGAAACAGGCATCTTCAAGTAGAACGGGTATATATTGGGTTATCAACACCAGCATGTCCCTTGGGTTCCCCAAAATAACTATAGAGTGACGCACCAACATCAATAGTCAAACCCAGGGGCTTATAGTTAAGCATGTACTTTAAGCCAATGTATGGATCAGGAATATGTGTTCCCCTGCCTACAGCAGCTGTATCACTGGTTTGCGAAAAACGCTCACCCGTTATGGTGTTTATGCCTGAAATAGACCCTTTAAAACCCTTTCTTGGTAAAGGATTGGACAATAACACTTCGAATTGCCCCAACCAGTTTCCAATTAATGAATGACGTGGAAAAGCAAAACTGAAGAAAGGTGTTAAAGCGTTATAATTGGCGGCATAATTAATTCTACCTCTAATCGGTAACACCGGATTTTGGCTATTAAAATCAACACTGAAATTATCAACTGACATTTTTTCAGCTACAAGACCGGCCTGCCAGGCATATCCTGAATCATAGGAGCGCGCCAAACTAGCAAAAACTCCATAATGTTTACCGTTCCCCGAACCACCCGTTACCGTAACTGCCTGTTCGCCCGGAAACTGTGGAACATCGGCGAAACGCATATCAGCAATACCATTACCACTATGAGCACCAAATGCAAGTTGATCATAAAAAACTGAAGTATTAATCGACCAATGATCATCGACGGCCCAATGTCGACCAATTTCACTAAATACAACGTTGTTACGTAATAGATGACCACTAATATGAGCGGCACCTAATTGCACAAACCAGGGACCTGAATGTCTTTCATCAGCAGAAGGTAAAGAGAGATAACGGAAATCCATAGGAACTTCGATGAGGTGTTCAGCAGTGCCATCAAGTGCTTCTCCCTGCGCAATAGTGGATACGCAAACCAAAGCCAGCATAAAAGACCAAAAAGTAAACGTCGGCAAAATTATGATTCGTCGTATCATAAATTCCCTCTTGATTATTTCAGACAAAATAGTCCAGGCACAAACAATACAACAACTCAACTCAGACATCTGACCAGATTAAAAAGTTCGCTACTCTCTAATTCTGTTTTAATTACCACTGAAAGTTAATTTCAATGATGAAAAGTAAGCATTGTAAAAGGTTTTTGTTTTGTATTTATTTATGCTCTTCTAGTAAACAATCCAGAAAAGTTTTCACCAGCCGAGACGATTTCGGAGAGCGTCTGAGAATGGCATAGAATTCACATTCATAATGAAAGGTCTTTGTACCTATACTTTTGATTAATCCCTGTTCCACGAAAGGTCTGGCATAATGATCCGGTAGATAACCGATATAACAACCAGACAATAACAGATGTACAATGGCTTCCTGTTCATAGACGGTTACCTGTCGTTTCATTCCCAGTTTTCTCCCTATTTCCATATTGGGTGAATGGTAACCCAGTCCTGCGTATTTACTGTCCAGTATCTGTTTTGTACTGATTTCCGTTTCAGTAAGATGAAATAATTCATGGTCCTTACCACAGTAGAGATACATCTTCTCATGAAACAGTAGATGATAATTCAAACTGGGTGACATCCTGTGCCCTGGAATGATACCCAGTTGAAAGCGACCATCAATAACACCCCGCTCAATTTCATTTAATGACTCAACATAAATGGACAAATCGACTTCAGGCGCTAAGCTGTCAAACTTCTTTAACGCATCTGCAATTCGCGCTTCGGGATTTGAGACTATTTTATCAAAAAAGGCCAGATTAATTTGACCGGTCAAACGATGATGCACTTCACCCACTTCAGCCCGAAATTCATCCAGCGAACTTAGTAAGCGTTTGGTAGCCTGATAAATATGGCTCCCCTCTTCAGTTAAAGCGAAGCCACTTCGCCCTCTTTGGCACAAACTCACACCCAGGCGGATCTCCAGATCTTTAATATGTGTAGAAATGGTAGAGCGGCCAATATTCAGTTCTAATTCTGCCGCTGAAATTCCACCAGCTTCTGTAACGGCACGAAACACGCGTAGTCGGCGAATATCAACATCATCCAGTTGGCCTAATAAGGCTTTTTTACTCATAGAAGTATCAGTCCATAACTGAGATAACTTTCCATATCATTCGAACACTCATTAGATTAGTTTGATAAACATCAAACTAAACTTCAATAGATAGTAATTTATACAACTTTAATATCAATGTAAAGTGTAGCTTAATTATTTTGATGAAAGGAATTGTATTGTGAGCAAAACCGATCCCCTGGCAGGTTTAACTGAAGCGCAATTAGCTTCCCACTGGATGGCATTTACGGGAAACCGGGATTTTAAAAAAGAACCTCGAATAGTAGTTTCAGCACAAGGCAACTATTACCAAAGCGCTGATGGTCGGCAGATCTTTGATGCTTTATCGGGTTTATGGTGTAGCGGCCTTGGCCATGGACACCCGGCTATTGTTAAAGCTGTTCAGCAACAGATTGAACAACTGGATTACAGTCCGGCATTTCAGTTTGGACACCCAAAAGCTTTCCAGCTTTCAGAAAAAATAACTGAATTTATGCCTGAAGGCTTTAACCGGGTATTTTATACCGGCTCCGGTTCTGAATCAGCAGATACTTCCCTGAAAATTGCCCGTGCTTATTGGCGCAAGAAAGGTTTATCCAGTAAAACCAAACTCATTGGACGAGCCAGGGGTTATCATGGCGTCAACTTTGGTGGTATCAGTGTCGGCGGTATAGGTGGAAACCGTGCCTGCTTTGGCGAAGCCGTGGTGGCTGATCACCTGCCCCATACCATGCTGCCCGAAAATCGTTTTGTGAAAGGCATGCCTGAAACAGGCGCATACCTTGCAGATGAACTACTTGAACTTATCGCACTGCATGATGCATCCAATATTGCTGCCGTTATTGTAGAGCCCCTGGCGGGCTCCGCCGGTGTCATTCCTCCACCAACAGGTTATTTAAAGCGCCTGAGAAAGATTTGTGATGAACATGATATTCTGTTAATTTTTGATGAAGTAATTACCGCGTTTGGCCGAATGGGTGCTAACACCGGTTCTGATGAATTTGGCGTGGTCCCGGATATTATTAATATCGCCAAACAACTCACTAACGGCGCTATACCCATGGGTGCGGTGGTGGTCAAACAGCACATCTATGATACTTTCATGGATGCCGGTGGGCCTGAGTATGCCGTTGAACTCCCACACGGTCATACTTACTCAGCCCACCCGGTAGCCTGTGCCGCCGGACTTGCCACGTTGAATATTCTACAAAAAGAAAATGTTATCAATGGTGTAAAATCTATCGCACCGGCCTTTGAACAATCACTTCATCAGCTTAAGGGCTTACAGTATATTAACGATATTCGAAATTATGGCCTTGCCGGTGCATTAACCATTGAAGCTGCACCAGCAGAACCTTTTTTAAGACCCTACCTGATTGCCATGCAAATGTGGCAAAAAGGCTTTTATGTACGTTATGGAGGCGACACCATACAACTCGGTTTGCCATTCACTGTTACCGAAGAAGAAATTAATCTGTTAATCAATGCATTAGGCGAGACTATTAAAGCGTTAGATTAATTATTTTCACTTTTCAACTTAAAAAATTTATTATCATTAAGGACCCTTTATGAAAACTATCGGCCATCTTATTAACGGCGAAATGACTCAACTTGACGATCGGCGATCACAACCTGTATTTAACCCTGCATCGGGATCTACAGAAAAGCAGGTAAGCCTGGCATCAAAACAAACTGTAGAGGCCGCCATTTCAGCAGCTGAAGCAGCTTTTCCTGCCTGGCGTAATACACCTCCGGTTAAACGCGCTCGTATTATGTTCAAATTTAAGCAATTGCTTGAACAAAATGCCGACAAAATAACCACCTTAATTGGTGAAGAGCACGGAAAAATATGCCATGACGCCGCTGGAGAACTACAACGAGGGATTGAGAATGTAGAATATGCCTGTGCCGCACCTGAATTGTTAAAAGGAGTGCACAGCAAAAATGTTGGACCTGATATTGACTCCTGGAGCGAGTTCCAACCGCTGGGTGTTGTGGCGGGTATTACGCCTTTTAACTTCCCCGCGATGGTGCCCATGTGGATGTTTCCCCTGGCTATTGTCTGCGGTAATTGTTTTATATTAAAACCCTCTGAACGTGATCCCGGCGCCCCGCTTTTTATCGCTGAATTACTCAAACAAGCCGGGTTGCCTGATGGTGTAATGAACGTGGTCAATGGGGATAAAGAAGCAGTGGATATCCTGCTCACTGACGAACGCATTAAAGCGGTTAGTTTTGTTGGCTCAACACCCATTGCTGAACACATCTATGCCACGGCAACGGCCAATGGTAAACGCTGCCAGGCATTAGGTGGTGCAAAAAACCATGCCATCGTCATGCCCGATGCCGATATGGACAATACCGTAAACCAACTGTTAGGTGCCGCTTTCGGCTCCTGTGGTGAACGCTGTATGGCACTGTCTGTCGCTGTTGCTGTAGGTGATAAAGCTGGGGATGCGCTGGTTGAAAAACTTAAAAATGCCATGCAAAATCTTCAGGTGGGTTGTCATCAGGATAGCAATAATGATTTTGGACCACTCATCACAGCAGAGCATAAACAAAAAGTACTTGGATTTATTAATAGTGCCGAACAACAGGGAGCAAAAGTGGTTGTTGATGGCCGAAATATAAATGTGGCTGGATATGAGCAGGGTTATTTTGTCGGTGCAACGCTGATAGATCATGTTAGCGCAGAAATGGACAGCTACAAAGCAGAAATTTTTGGTCCTGTGCTCCAGGTCATACGTGTAAAAACCATGCAACAGGCCATGCAGCTAATTGATGATCACGAATACGGCAATGGCACCTGTATATTCACCAGAGACGGCGAAGCGGCCCGTTATTTTTCTGATAATATTCAGGTCGGTATGGTGGGTATTAATGTCCCTCTCCCCGTCCCAGTGGCTTACCATAGTTTTGGTGGTTGGAAACGATCCTTATTTGGCGATTTACACGCTTATGGACCCGATGGCGTACGTTTTTATACTAAACGTAAAACCATCACCCAACGCTGGCCATCCAGTGATTTAAGGGAAGGCGCTTCGTTTGCTTTTTTAAGTTAAG
Source organism: Aeromonadales bacterium (assembly GCA_011322365.1). Taxonomy (GTDB): domain Bacteria; phylum Pseudomonadota; class Gammaproteobacteria; order Enterobacterales; genus DRNA01. Next base: position 5,159 of record DRNA01000276.1, read on the forward strand.
GCTTACCCTTACATACCTGAATCCCTTAATTGATAACAAGATAGCGGTAAAAAGAATAACAGCCGCTATCTTGTGTTCTTATATTTTTAACCCACACCATTGTGGTATATTCATAACCTTTAATATCATGAATAATGTCAACAATAGACGGTTAACCAGCCACAACTTTTAATTCAGGATCCCTCATGTCAAACGATCTGCTATTTGGTAAAGAAGGTAATACTTACGCCAATATTTTTACCTATATGGGTTACCCCTTATCACGTGAATTATCAGACAAAGTAGATGCGGTAGTTATGGGTGTTCCTTATGACCTGGCCACTTCAGCACGTCCAGGTACACGTCTTGGGCCTACTGCTATTCGTCAGGCTTCTGCCCAACTTCGATGGGAATCTAAACGCTGGCCCTACACCTTTTCTCTGGCTGATAAACTAACAGCCATTGATTATGGTGACATTGATTATAATATCGGTGACCATGAAAATATGTTGCATAATGTTAGCCAGCAGGCTGCTAAAATTGTCAGCGAAGGAAAAGTTTTATTAACACTGGGCGGCGATCATTATGTCACCCTGCCATTACTGCGTGGGATCTCAGAGCATCACGGCAAAATGGCGCTTATCCATTTTGATGCCCACACCGATAACGAAACCGGTTTCGAAGGGCACTACCACGGTTCTATGTTCCACCATGCCCCCATTGAAGGCCTTATTGATGCAGATAAAACCATTCAGATTGGCATCAGAACCGAATACGACTACGACAGCCACCCTTTCCAGGTCATCAATGGCAGTGAGGCCAACACGTTATCAGTAGATGCCATCGTTAGACGAATTCTTGAAACGGTTAGGGATACCCCTGCTTATCTCAGTTTTGATATTGATTGCCTCGACCCGGCTTTTGCGCCCGGTACAGGCACTCCAGTTGCCGGCGGCTTAAGCTCGGATAAATGCCTGCAAATCATCCGGGGCTTAAGTTCAGCCAATATTGTTGCCATGGATATAATGGAAGTCGCACCAGCTTATGATCAAGCCGAAATCACCGCTCTAGCTGCTGCCACACTTGCACTGGAAATGCTTTATATGGTGGCATCAACACGAGAAGATAGATAAACCCCTGCCGTTATTTTCAGCAGGGAGTATTTAGTTTTTTCCAATGTATTCCCACTCTACTCGTCCCCATAACCCACTACACCTTTAATCTCAAGAAAATCATGAAAGGCGAAATCGCCCCACTCACGTCCATTTCCTGACTGTTTATAACCTCCAAAGGGGGCATTGGCATCATGATTATGACCATTGATAAAAACATTCCCGGCACGTAATTGCTTTGCAATGGCTCGGGCTCTGTTAAGATCGGATGATTGCACATAGCTGGCCAGGCCGTAAGCAGAATCATTAGCTATTTCAACAGCATGCTCATCATCTTTGTAGGGTATGATAGCCAGTACCGGACCAAAAACTTCCTGCTGTGCAATCATCATGCTGTTGTCCACATGGGCAAAAACCGTTGGTCGAACATAATAACCTTTACTGATAGCTTCAGGTCGGCCAATACCACCTGTCACCAATTCAGTCCCATCATCAATGGCCGACTGAATCATCGCCTGAACTTTTTTAAACTGGTTCTTATTGCTAAGTGGGCCAATATCGGTGTCTGCATTTTCAGGATCACCCACTTTGGTCTGTTGTGCTATTTTGACGGCAATTTTCACGGCCTGATCATGAAATTTTTCAGGAATAAGCATACGCGTGGGCGCATTACAGGATTGTCCGGTATTACTGAAACATTCTGCGGCACCCTCAGCGACAGCCTTTTCGATATCAGCATCATCAAGGATAATATTGGCTGATTTACCACCGAGCTCCAGAGTCACTCTTTTCACAGTCTCAGCAGCAGCTTTACTTACGGCGATTCCCGCTCGGGTAGAGCCAGTCAAGGACACCATCTCAATATCTTTATGTGAAGAAATAGCTTCCCCAACGGTGACGCCTTCGCCATTGACCATATTAAAAACCCCCGCTGGTACGCCGGCCTCATGCATGATTTCACAGAAAAGTCGGGATGACAAAGGAGCCAGTTCACTGGGCTTTAATACCATGGTACAACCACAGGCCAGAGCAGGGGCAACTTTACAGGCTATCTGATTCATAGGCCAGTTCCAGGGTGTAATAAATCCACACACACCAATCGGCTCCTTAAACACCCGCGTAGTACCAATAGGTTGCTCGAAGACATAATTCTCCAGAGCTTTGCGGCTGGTATTAAAATGAGAAATACCTATAGGAGCCTGACTACCACAGGCGAGTGTCATCGGCGCCCCCATTTCATCAGATATCGCCCTGGCCATTTCATCCATACGTTCTTTGTAAATAGCAATAATGGAATCCAGCAGAGCCAGACGTTGTTCACGGCTGCTCAATGACCAGGTTTTAAAGGCCTCCTTTGCAGCTTCAACAGCCCGATCCACATCGGCTGCAGAACCTAATGCCAGCTCACCAATGACCTCTTCTGTGGCCGGATTAATAATATCCATTTTGGAGGATGCTAATGGATTCACCCATTCACCTTTTATGTAGAACTGGTTGTAATGCTTCATACGAAATGATCCTTATCTGGGACGTAAAAAAATCTGATACATTCATCTTAAAGGGTGTATCCAGACAAATGAATAACCCTAAAGGGTGAAATTAGAAAAGCAAAAATAATACAAACTCCAAGCTTATCATGGTATGCTTTTTTTAATACTTAAAGTTGATAACTACTGATTAATTATGTCTTTCCTTGCAGTATTTAGTAAACAGATAGCCTCAATGATGCCTTATGTTGGGTCGGATTGTTTTATTCCCCGACTGGTAGCCATGTTTAAAGAACTGGTGGTTACCGATAATACCATGGTGATTACCTACCCTAAAAAGAACCTGCCTGAAATTGTCTATAATGATCTGCCAGAAGATAGGGTTTCCATTGTGGATAAATACGTTAAGGGCGCTTTTTTATTGGACCCCTATTATCTGGCTGCCACCAAACAGTCAAAAGTTGGCTTTTTTCACCTCAGTACCATTTCACCCGATGAATTTGATGAAAGTGAATATAACCGTGTCTATTTTCAATTTTGTGGTCTTTTCGATGAGTGTGGTTATATTTTTCAACTCGATGATGAAGGCAAATCATTTGTTAATATTTCCCTCGGTCGCATGGATGAAACCGAAGTTTTCAGTGAGAATGACTTAAGACGCCTCTCCGAAATTACACCCATCATTGAAGCCATGGTAAAATGCCATTGGCAGGACGAAGAACTGGGGAGTGAAAGCCAGCCTGATTTGAGAAAACAACTGGAAACTGCACTTGAATGCTTTGGAACCAGTATTCTTACTGAACGAGAAAACCAGATGGTACAGATGATCCTCCACGGTTATTCCAGTAAAGCTATAGCTAATCGTTTCAATATTTCTGTTGAGACCGTAAAACTGCATCGAAAAAATGCTTATGCCAAACTCGACTTAAGTACCCAGGGCGAACTGTTTAATTTATTTATTAATTCTCTAATGAATATAAAAAACTACGAAGATGGTGATCCTTTGGTAACCTATCACAGTACTGTATCAGTGGACTCATAACCCGATCCTCAAAACCCGAAACATCAAACTGAAGTCCTTGTCATTCAGAGTGCAGTCGAGGAATCTAACGCCAGTCAGTAAGATCCTTCGACAAGCTCAGGATGACAAGCTATTTTGCTCTAAACTCTAAACTCGTACACCCTGTCATTCCGAGCGTAGTCGAGGAATCTTATGCCGTGCCACAAGATCCTTCCACTGCACTACATCACATTCAGGATGACAAGCTATTTTGCTCTAAACTCTAAACTCGTACCCCCCTGTCATTCCGAGCGTAGTCGAGGAATCTTATGCCGTGCCTCAAGATCCTTCCACAGCACTAGGTCATATTCAGGATGACGAGACCATTTTTTCTCGAAACTCGAAACTACTAACAGGTAAACCCCAGGTTCATTTTATCTAAAAGTTTCAACCACAGACCACGTTTGCCACCATTTTTATCCGCTTTAACCAGTGCCGACTGTGTTAGCTTCACCCCTATCCATCTCAGCGGTTCAGGAGCCCAGGGCATGGCTTTTTTCCTGACAAATTGCATTTTAAGAATGTCGCTGGGTTGATAGCCCAATAGCTCTATAGCAATTCTGGCACCAAATCTTGAGGCGCCTACACCATGCCCCGTATACCCCACAGCCCAGGCCACTCTGCCACCATAAGCCGTTCCCGGTACCATGCAAAATCGTGAAGAAGTTGCAATAATACCGCCCCATTTATTGGAAAACCTGATTCCTTTTAATTGAGGAAAAGTATGAAAAAATTCTTCTGCAAGCTGCTCATAACGTTCAGGGGCATGCTCATATTTTTTGTCGGTTCCATTATTAAAATAATAACGCACGGCGCCACCGCCGCCCCAGGTAATACGATTATCTTTTGTAAGACGGAAATAGTGAAACATATTATTAAAATCAGATAAGGCATGGCGGGTTTTATGCCAGCCAATTGCATTTAACTGTTCTTCGGTTAAAGGTTCTGTGGCTATCTGATAATCCCAGACCGGAATAATAGAACGTTTAATTTTACCTAAAACAGCAGGAAAAGCATTGGTTGCTAACAGCACTTTATCGGCATGAATTTCTGCCTGTCCACAAACGGCTTTCATAGATTTTTTATTCAAACTTTGCAGAGACTGTAATTTTGTGCTTTCATAAATACGCACTCCCAGCTTAATCAGGGTTTCTTTTAAACCCCAACAAAGCCTGGCAGGGTCTATAACACCATCCAGTCCATCTCTATACCACAACCCTGCATAAAAGGCCGGAGAGTTTACCTGTTCCCTAACAGCATTGGTGTCAAACCAGACCACATCATCCCCATCCCTTTTACAGGATTTATAAAGCTGATATAAACGTTGCTTGGCGTCTTTATCTAAAGCGACTTCCATGGCTCCTACCTGTTCATAGCGAGCATCAATCTGATAGCGTTCCAATGTTTGAATAAATTCCAGCATATTTTGCACACCCAGTGCTTCAATTTTGTCAGCTTCCCCCGGAAATTGATATTCGGTATTGGTTTCGCCATGCGCCAGACTGGTATTAAGAAATCCGCCACATCGACCGGAAGCACCATCACCAATAAAGGTTTGCTCGATTAATAGAATATCCACTTCAGGTCGGCGTTCTTTTGCCTGCAGAGCTGCCCAAAGTCCGGTAAATCCGCCACCAACAATTAACAGTTCACAATGTGTATCCTGAGACAGAGGGGGCAAAGGCTCTGGCATGATATCAGCATCATGCCAGAGAGGTCGGGGGTTGGCATCTTTCAGGGAATCCAGGATAGATTTCATTTAATATACCAACCCCAGGGTTCATCAGCATCGAAGCGAGTGATCTGCTTGGTTTCCAGATAGTTATTCAGTCCCCACTGCCCCAGTTCCCTACCAATACCTGATTGTTTATAGCCACCCCAGGGCGCTTCACAAAAAGTGGGTTGTGAGCAATTAATCCAGACAATGCCTGCTCGTAGTAATCGGGCGACTCTTTCGGTTCGTTCCTTATCTTTTGACATCACCGCCGCAGCGAGGCCAAAACGGGAATCATTGGCAAGATGAATAGCCTCTTCCTCTGTCTCAAACGATTTAATACAAACTACCGGGCCAAATATTTCTTCATTCCATATCCAGCTATCTTCGGACATATCGGTAAAAATAGTAGGTTCTATAAAATAACCCTTTTCAAAGCCAACGGGTCTTTGTCCTCCTGTCGCAATTTTAGCACCCTGCTCTACACCTTTTTTGATGGCGTCTAATACTTTGTCATACTGCATTTTATTAACCAGAGGACCTAGCAATACACCTTCTTTATCACCAGCGCCAATAGTTATTTTTTGGGTCTCTTCCACTAATCTTTTTAGTAATGCCGCATATAATGACTTTTCAACCAGTACTCGTGAAGTTGCTGAACAGACCTGCCCCTGATTCCAGAAAATACCAAACATAATCCATTCTACAGCTTTATCAATATCACTATCTGCAAAGACGACAAAAGGCGACTTTCCGCCCAGCTCCAGACTGATATTTTTGATATCTCTTGCTGCCTGCTGCATTATTTTTGAACCCGTAGGTACCGAGCCGGTAAAGGCCAGCTTATCCACTCCCGGGTGTTCACTCAACGCCTGTCCCGCATCGTTTCCCAAACCCGTGACCACATTAAGAACCCCGGCTGGTAAACCGGCTTCATGTGCTATTTCTGCAAGCGCTAGTGCAGTTAAAGGTGTAGCCTCAGAAGGTTTTAACACCATGCAGCAACCTGCCGCCAGTGCAGGAGCAACCTTCCATGCAGCCATCAACATGGGATAATTCCAGGGAATAATGGCACCAGCCACACCGACAGGCTCTTTTATGGCACAGGATGAAAACCTTTGTTCTGGCAGATGGATTATTTCTTCACAGGATTCATCCAGATCTTCGGCAAGACTGGCATAATACTCAAAGGTACCAGCGGTATCCTCAATATCCCACTGTGATTCGGGTAAAGGTTTACCATTGTCTCTGGTTTCAATGGCCGCTAGTTGTTGCAGACGTTGATTAATGAGCATAGCGATTTTGCGTAATATTGTGGCACGTTCAGTGCCAGTCATTCTGGGCCAGGGGCCTTTATCAAAGGCTTTTCTGGCGGCTTTAACCGCTGCATCAATATCTTCTGCATTACCAGCAGCTACTTCATCAAAAACGACTTCTGTGGCAGGATTAACCACTTTTATGGTTCTATTAGATTTCGATCCGACCCACTGGCCATTGATATAAAGTTTATTTGTCATTGCAGTTACCTCTACAAAAAATTATACATTCAGTTTATACATTCAATAATAAAAACTCACGTTCCCAGGGCGTAATGATTCGATTAAACTGCTCCAGTTCTTCTAACTTTACATACCGATATGCCTGAATAAATTTTTCACCTATAATAGAATGAACAGCATCTTTTCTCTCTAAATTCGATAAAGCCTGACCCAGATCCGTTTCAATGGACCGATTGTTTACACTTTTGTTATCTGATTTTTCTTCATAGGCACAACCCTCGAAGGCTTGATCGGGTTTAATTTTATTTTTTATCCCCACCAGTCCACAGGCTAATGATGTGGCTATTGCCAGATAAGGATTACAGTCAATACCGGCGAAACGGTTTTCTATACGTGTAGCAGCAACAGTGGCATTGGGTACACGAATTCCCACAGTTCGATTATCATAACTCCAGTGTAGATTGATAGGAGCACCCTGCTCTTTGGTAAAACGTCGGTAGGAATTCACGTTAGGTGCATACAGGGCCAGTAAATCTTGAGTATGGTGCTGTAGGCCACCTAAAAAATAATAAAACTGTTCTGTTTTAGTACCGTCTTCGGCAGAAAAAATGTTTTTGCCCGTTTTTTTATCAATAACGGATTGATGAATATGCATGGAACTTCCTGGTTCATCAGCAAAAGGTTTAGCCATAAAGGTTGCATAGACCCCATGTTGCAATGCAACTTCTCTCATGGTTCTTTTGAACATAAAAACCTGATCTGCCATAGCTAAAGGATCGCCATGAAGAAAATTTATTTCCATTTGTGCCGGACCTAATTCATGAACCAGCGTATCTATGGATAAATGCTGCACATCACAATAACGATAAAGTGTATCAAAAATGGGCTGATAATCAGTTAATGTTTCTATCCCATAAGGCTGACGGATTCTTTCAGTACGACCAGAACGAGTAACAGGCGGTTGCAGTTCTAAGGAGGGATCAGTGTTTTTTTGTACCAGATAAAATTCCACTTCCGCTGCCGCGACGGCTTCAAGCCCACAGTTTTCATATTCAGCTAAAACTCGTTTTAATACATTTCGAGATGATAGCGGGTGTAAGTCACCCTCCATGGTATAACAATCATGTATCACCTGAGCTGTTGGTTTATCCAGCCAGGGTATTTGCCGAATAGTTGACTCATCGGCCACAAGTAACATATCTTTGTCTTCAGAAGCAATTAAATCAAAATATTCAGCACAAAAGTCACCTCTCACATCTTGTAATAATGTACCTTCAGGTAAACGCGGCTTTTCGCTAAGATATTTACTGGTCGGAATTTTTTTCCCCCGGGCCATACCAGTTAAATCTGGAATAATACACTCTACATCAGCAATATGATGTTTCTTTAACCAGGCCTCTATAGTACACATTTCATTTTTTTCAAAATTACAAAGCTAAATATTATGCTTGCATATAAACATAAACCGAATTATTATTCAAGTTAAAACCGAGTTATTATTCAACTTTAAGCTTTGTCCTGTTAGCCACCGGGAATATATTAATGCCATTACAACAAAAAAATAGCCAATATGTAGCTTCCTACTATGCAGCATCAATAAATAATAACGCCACCTATCCACAACTTAAAAATGAAATTGAAACAGAAGTATGCATTATAGGTGCAGGTTTTACTGGCTTATCTACAGCACTACACCTGGCTGAAAAAGGTGTAAAGGTTTGTGTGTTAGAGGCGGAAAAGGTTGCTTGGGGAGCTTCAGGCCGGAACGGAGGTCATGTAGGCACAGGACAACGAGTTAGCCAACAGGTTTTAGAAAAACAATTTGGCTTTGTAATGGCAAAAAAATTATGGGGTTTTAGTCTGGAAGCTGTTGAACTTGTCGAGGATTTGATAAAAAAGTACCAGATACAATGTGATCTAAAACATGGGATCTTACATGTGGCAGCAAAACATAACGATATTGAAGAGATGAAAATCCGCTGTGACAATCTGAATAGAAATTATGCTTATGATAAATTTAGCTTTATAGAAAAAGATGAAGTAGATGCCATGTTGGGTACTGACAAATTTTATGGTGGTCAATTAGACGAAGGTGCTTTACATTTGCACCCTTTAAATTATGCTCTTGGTCTCGCGGTTGCAGCCACTCGAGCTGGTATGCAATGTTTCGAACAAAGTAAGGTGACATACTATGAAGAAGCTGAGCATATCACCATTCATACTGAATATGGAATAGTCAGGGCAAAACAGATGGTACTTGCCTGTAATGGCTATCTGGAAAAACTGGAACAGAAAATTGCTAGAAAAATTATGCCCATTAATAATTTTGTATTAGCCACAGAACCTCTTGATGAAGAACTGGCCCGAAGTTTAATCAGAGATGATGTTGCTGTTCAGGATTCATTGTTTGTAATTAATTATTGGAAATTATCGGCTGATAATCGGTTGATTTTTGGTGGGGGTGAAAACTATAGCAAACGTTTTCCAAAAGATATAAAAGCCTTTGTAAAAAAATATATGTTACGTATATACCCGCAACTTGAATCAACTCAAATTGATTATGCCTGGGGGGGTACATTGGCTATCACCATGAACAGGTTACCGGATTATGGCAAACTCTCTGAAAATATATATTATGCTCAGGGTTATTCCGGACATGGCGTCCCCACAGCTACATTTGCTGGAAAACTGATTTCCGAAGCTATTACAGACAACCCGGAAAGGTTTATGCAATTGGCAAATCTAGCAACACCGACTTTTCCTGGTGGCACTCTTCTTCGTTGGCCGTCTCTGGTTGTTGGCATGCTTTATCATTCATTACTGGATAAGCTATAATCCTGCCAAAATAAAACCCTTGCTCGACTCATAAGGAAACTGAACATGACAAAATCTTTGACCCCGCGAAACAGGCCCAAACAAAATCGTTCGGTAAAACGTGCACAGGAAATTATGGATGTCACGGCCTCTTTATTAGATCGAGTCGGATTCGATGATTTAACGACCATATTGATCACACGGGAACTTGGAATATCGGTTGGTTCTCTTTATCATTATTTTCCAAACAAACATGCAATTTTACGATCCATTGCTGAAAACTGGCTAAAAGAATGGGATCGTGTTCTTGATAATATTGCATCAATGCCTGTTGAAAGCATGAATACAATCTCTATTATTAAAAAGTTGTTAGACACATTTTTAGCTGTTTATCAAAAGCAAAGAGGGATCTTACCACTAATTCAGGCCATCTACGCGGTTCCGGAACTCAGAGACCTGGACGAAAAACACGACAAACTGGTTGTTAAAAAAATGTCGGCATTATTTAAAAGAATGGGGCTAAAAGCTTCAACAAAAGAATTGCAGAGAATTGCTTTTTGTTACCTGGAAATTATCCATGCCATGTTAATGATCAGCTTAAATCAGACTAAAGCAGCTTCTAAAAAAACACTCTTCGATCTCAACAATGTCATTGAAGCCCTGTTAAAACCTTATAAATAAGCATCATATTCTTCAATGGATACCTGCTGATCAAACTCGGCCATTTCCTGCTTTTTAGCTTCTCTAAATACGCGTTGGAAAGACTCTCCAAAATAATTTTTAATGAACGAAGAATTTTCAAAAGCATTTAATGCATCGGGCCAGTAACGAGGCAAGCTATTTTCCGTCTGCTGTGAAGCATCGCCTTCAATGGGTGATGGGGCTTGAAGTTTATTTTCTATACCATAAAGCATGCCTGCAATGATTGCAGAAATTACAAGATAAGGGTTGGCATCAGCACCTGAGACACGGTGTTCCAGACGCATGGCCTTAACATTATCAGCCGGGACACGAATGGAAACCGTTCTATTATCATAACCCCAACAGGGCGAAGTTGGTGCATGGTTACCCCGTTGAAATCGACGATATGAATTCAGATGTGGAGCAAACAGCAACATGCAATCATTCATACTTTCAAGGCAACCAGCAATAGCGGAACGTAATAAATCATTGCCCTTTTCTGTGCCATTATTAAAGGCATTATTTCCATCTTTATCTATGAGACTACAATGGATATGCATACCATTACCTTCAATATCACCGAAGGGCTTTGCCATAAAAGTCGCGCGCTGAGATAACTGTCTCGCAACACCCTTTATAGCTCTTTGTAATAACAGTCCCTGATCCGCTGCCAGCAGAGCATCAGCCTGGTGTAATAAATTAATTTCATACTGTGAGCGAGCGGCTTCTTTTATCAGAGTATCTATAGGCAGATTTTGAATTTTACAGGTATCAATAATACCGTGCATCAAATCACTACTTTGTTGCATAACATCAATACTGTAGGTATTTCCACCATGGGTAGCCTGGCCACTTTGGCTATTTTGTGTATGCAGAGGTCTGCCCCATTTGTCATTTTTGTTTTGAAATAAATGAAATTCCATTTCACTGGCGACTACCGGTATTAAACCTAACTCATCGAATCGTACCATTAAATCTTGTAAAATATTGCGCGGATCGAACGAACAGGGTTCACCAGAGACTTCATTCATTGACACTAATAATTGCGCTGTCGGTCTTTCCAACCATGGCACCATAGCCAGAGTTCGACTATCACCCTGACAGATACCATCAGCATCTCCATCTTCCAGAACCCAGCTTTCAACATCCCTGCCCCAGACATCAAATCCTAATGTGGTCCTGGGAATTTTAAGGCTTCCATCAAATGCTTTACTAATTTTTTCGGCAGGGATCCACTTACCTCTGGAGTTAGCATTAATATCAGGCAGGATAGCCTCAAAAATCTCAACCTCGGGATGCAATTCCAGAAAGTCTGTTAATTTTTTATTCATAATTTCCGACATTTCAAATCCTGCCAATTTATGATGTTGATGATCGATGGTTTTCAGAAAACTGAATAATCACTTCACCCATCAATATCATTACCACCGCGCCAAGCAATACCGGCCACTGAATACCTTTACCTGGTGTATAGATAAACAAAACAATACTTAAACTTAATACTATAAAACAAATGTAGGCCAGAACTCTGGCAACAAACAGATTGCCTGGTATGGCAAAAGGACGTTCATGGTCTGCATCAACAATACGCATTTTAACAAAGGCCAGAAACATCCCCAGATAAGGCAATAAAAAAATAACGGCACTGAATGCAAATAGAGACCAGAAAAGATCGGCATTATCTCCAGCCATTAAACCATACAATATCAGCAATACAGTAGCAACTATTCCCATAGCTACAGCCGCACCCACTGGCGTACCTTTTGACCGGCTCTCTATGGCAAAAAAAGCCGGAAGCTCTCCTTCGGTGGCGGCCTCAGCTGCTGAACGGTTGCAACCCAAAGCCCAGGTGACACCGTTTGAAAAAAAAGTATAAAGTGTTCCAATGCCAAGGATTAAAGCAAAACTTCGACCCGTTTCCGTTTCCCCGAAAAAAAGATTCAGAGTATCCATAAGACCTTCAACAAGATTGATTTCACCTGCAGGAAAAGCGGCGAGCATGGCTATAGTTGCCAGAGTATACAATACAATAATAATAATACCGGAAATGAAAATGGCACGAGGAACATCCTTTGCCGGGTTTTTCATTTCCGCACTACCCGAACTGACCAGTTCAAAACCTAGCATGCCATAAATAATGGCAGGAATGTATTGTAAACTGGATCCCCAATTAGGTTTTAGTGTTTGCAAGTTAAGTTTGTTTGCCATGCCATGATTTTGTGTGTAAAGAATAGCGCCAACAATGATGGCAATAAAAACAACAACTTTGACTATGGCACCAATATTTGGTACCCATTTACCAACATCCAATGTAATGATATTTACAAATACCGCAATCCATGTCAGCCCAATGGCAATAGCAATCTGCCAGAACAGGGTTAATTCCGGGAAAAATAACTGCTTAAAGATACCTGCAAATAAAATATATATTGCGGGTATCCACACGGCTGTGTTCACCCAGTACGCCCAGGTTGCTCTGGAAGCCCAACGACCACCAAAAGCATCACGAATCCAGGCATAAATACCACCCTGCTCCGGATAGGCACAGCCCATTTCAGCACAAATTAATGCAAATGGAATGAAAAAAATAACACCTAAAAATAACCACCAGAAGATACTGGAGGAACCAACCGATGCTGCAGCTGCCAGTGTGTCCAATAAAAGAATAGCCGAGACAGTAAAAAGTACCATATCTCGTTGATTAAGCGATTTAATGTGTTTAATCGGGTCTTCTTTCATTAGAAATATGTATCCTTATTAAATGCAAAATCAAATCAAAACAGAATTTTCCTAAGCTCTTTTATTTATAATTATGAGGATCAAACTCCATATTTTTTAGCCGTAGCATCCAGTCCAATCAGCAATCGCTCAATCAGCATGTCTATTTCTGCTTCATTACAGATAATAGGTGGAGCAGAAATAATGTTATTGTCAACAGCACGAACAATCACACCATTGGAAACGGCTACATCACGACAGAAAACGGCACCTTCAGCATCTGGCGCTAATCGTTCTCTGGTCGATTTGTCCTTAACCAAATCCAGAGCTGCAACCATACCCTGAACCCTGGCCTGACCAACAACTGCATGATCTGCCAGTTCATTCCAGCGCTTTTGAAAATAATTAGCAATATTCTGATTAAGATTTTCAATAATTTTCTGCTGTTTTAAGATTTCAATGGTGGCTATGCCCACAGCACAGGCTACAGGATGTCCTGAATAGGTCAGACCATGTGCGAAATCACCCGATTTTGATTTTAGCACTGTGGACACTTTATCTGAAACCATCACGCCACCCAGTGGTAAATAGCCATTGGTAACGCCTTTAGCAAAGGTCATTAAATCCGGTTGAAAGTGATAGGTTTCACATCCAAACCAGCTTCCGGTGCGGCCAAAACCACAAATCACTTCATCGCTAATGAGTAAAATATCATAGGCATCACATATGCGTTGAATTTCAGGCCAATAAGTCGCTGGGGGCACAATAACACCACCGGCTCCCTGTATCGGTTCAGCGATAAAGGCGGCCACTTTATCTTCACCAATTTCCAGTATTTTCTGTTCAAGTTCGCTGGCAACTTTTTTACCAAAATCATCGGGTGAAAGATCGCCACCTTCTTCATACCAATACGGCTGCCCAATATGATGAACATAATCCAGCCCTCGGTATTGTTCATGCATATAGTTCATACCACCCAGACTTGAAGCTGCAATAGTACTACCATGATAAGCATTTTTTCTGGAAATAATATGCTTTTTGGCCGGCATACCCAGAATATCAAAATAACGGTGTACCAGCTTAATATTAGTATCATTGGCCTCTGATCCCGAATTGGTAAAAAACACCTGATTAAACTGTTCAGGCGTTACACTGACCAGAGTTTTAGCCATTTCCACTGAAGGTTCATTAGAACAATTAAAAAAGTTATTATAATAAGGTAATTTATACAGTTGCTCGGTAGCAGCTTCTACCAGTTTTTCCTGGCTATAACCCAGATTACAGCACCACAGTCCTGACATACCATCAAGGATCTGTTGACCATCACTGTCATAAATATACACATGTTCCGCTCGAGTAATAATACGACCACCCGATTCTCCATATTTTTTAAAATCCGTAAAAGGGTGTAAGTGATGGGCTTTATCAAGTGATTTTAAAGTAGCTGTTCGGTTATCAATATTCATTTGTTGGCCTTCATATATAGACATAACTTTGGCAAGGATTACATTATTATGGTGAAACAGCCTACACCTAAGTGGTATAGATGTTAACGACACTATTATTGTTAAATATAGTCTCATACTTCTGGTAAAATTAATTTACCCCTAAAGGGTTGGTATCAGACCAGAATTTACTCATCAGGTAATTGGTTGAATGACAGATAACAAAAATAACATGTCAAAATCTTACATCCTCTTCCAGGTGTTTAAATACACGATTTATGGCATTCTTTTCTATGATCTTTACCTGTTTTTTATCGACAATCTTCAGACCAGTGAGACAATTTTTGCCGGCGATGTAGGACTGGTAGATTATCTGACAGTGTTTTCGGACAGTATTGATTCAGCAGCCTGGTTATTACTGGTAATTATTTTCGAACTTGAAACTTTCATTATGTCAGATGAAAAGCTATTAGGTTTTACCCAGTGGATACTGTTTTTTGCCAAGGCTATCTGTTATTTTTTTATTCTGTATGCCTTTTACGGTTTTGTGGACAAGCTCAGCGTATTACTCCATACCACTGCTTTCAAAATAGATGATGTCTGCCAGTTAGTAAACAGTCAGTATAGTTATCTTGTTAGCCTGGATGACTACCAGCCTATCAATAACACTGTCTGTAAATTATTAAACAATCAACCACTGGTACAAATCAATGGCTCAAATATTATTGCTACTCAACAGGCACTTATTGAAGCACAACGACTGGCATGGGTTGACATTATTAATTCTGCTGACTGGATCCTTGTGGTGATTATTTTAGAAGTTGATGTGTATCTACAACTGCGTGGAAAATTAACTGGAAAAATTCGCAAAATCAGCACCATGATTAAGCCGCCACTTTATGGCATATTATTTATCGATGCCATTTATTGGGGTATAAAGGGCGGTCCTATCGACTTCTGGGATGCTTTTTTGTGGTTGGCGGCTTTCTTTTTCATTGAGATGAATATTTTCGAATGGCATAACGAAACAGAATCAGAAAGAGATACTATGCCAAATGAATCAAATTAAGGCATACATCGATGGCTGTTAACTCCCTGCCCCTGGTCGGTATACCCTGTGATGTAAATCAGATCGGATTGCACACCTTTCATTGCGTGGGTGAAAAATATATTAATGCCGTTGTGCATGGAGCCGGAGTCTGTCCTGTACTCATTCCCGCTCATGGGCCTGGTCAGGATTTAAAAGAGATGGATCAGCAGTCAATGATCCATTCACTGCTGGCAAACCTCAAAGGGCTGTTTTTAGCAGGAAGCCCTTCAAATGTTCACCCCGAATTTTATAGTAAAAATAACAGTTTGACCCCCGATCAACATGATTTACAACGTGATATAACCACACTGGCGCTTATCAACGGTGCCATTAAGCAAAAGATGCCCGTATTAGCAGTTTGTAGAGGTATGCAGGAAGTTAACGTTGCACTTGGGGGTACATTGCACCAGTGTGTTCATGATGTCACTGGATTAAATGACCATCGTGAAAACAAACAACTTAACAGAGCAGGCCAATATGCAGATTCACACCGGGTCAAACTCTTTAAAGGCGGGATACTTCAGCAACTTTCTCATAAAAAATCTATCATGGTAAACTCTCTTCACGGCCAGGGTATTGATCAACTTGCTAGCTTACTTGATGCAGAAGCACTGGCTCCAGATGGATTAATTGAAGCATTTAGCTATACTGATAAAAGTCAGTTTTTACTGGGTGTTCAATGGCATCCGGAATGGCAGTTTGAACAAAATGAGTTATCTCTGGCTCTATTTAAAGCCTTTGGTCAGGCTGTAAAAGAATACGCTCGCTCAGTTTAGAATTTTCACTCATAAAAAAACGCCAAAATGGCGTTTTTTTATGAGTGGAATTAATCAATCCCATGTGGTTTTTAAATGTATGCCAAAGGTTCGAGGACGTTTTGGCCCAAAGAACTGAGCAGGTAGTATACCTGTACCGTTATTCTCCCCATCCCAGGTGAATTCATTGGTCAGATTATCCACGTATGCTTCAACACTCCACTTGTAAGTCTGATATCCGATACGGAATGAAACTTCCTGATAAGCCGGGATCTTGGTTTCACTGAGATTTGTAAAACCACCACCACGTTCAGATTCCGCAGATACGGCCAGACTGGTCGTTAACACCGCATCACCTTCCAGTTCAAATTCACCACTAATAACTAATGAGCCGGTAAATTTTGGTGCCCAGAACAAACGTCGACCTTCACAACCATTCACATCAGCTAAATCGCAAATCGCCTGGAGTTTTGTGGCTTCTGTATCCAGATAACCCATTGATAATTCGACATCAAAATTATCATTTAAAGGTGCTCTGAGGGTTCCTTCAAGACCCCAGGCATCTACATTACCCACGTTTTTAACAATGGAAGCACCACCATCGGCTACAATCACCTGTAAACCCGTATAATTATAGGTAAAGGCGGTCAAATCCACCTTGGCGAATTCAAACCAGGTATCTTTATAACCTATTTCATAAGAGTCAATATTTTCCGGACCAAACACATTTAAGGGAAATCCATCAGCATTGGTAATCTCAGTATTTCCAACAGCAGGATCACCCGCCGCATTATTATCCAGATTAAAGGTTCCAAATCCTCCTGATTTATAGCCCTGAGTATAGCTGGCATAAAGCATCATATCATCCACAGGGCGATATCGGGTTAAAAACCTGAATGAAGTGTTGTTCCAGGATTTTTTACCACGAATAGGCTCTGCGGTAGAGAAGCCATAAGCCCAGTAAGCACCTAAATCACTGTTAGGCGTTGGTACAAAATTAGTCATTTTCTTAGTATCTGAGGTATAACGTAATCCCAGTTCAACCTCAAGCTTTTCCGTTAACGCATAATTTAGATCGGCATAGGAAGACCAGCCTGAATAATTACCATGCACATCGCTAGTCTCTCTTAATAAACCATCAGCAGAAGGCGTAAAAGATGAGCCATAATAGGCATATAAGTCCTGACATCCAGAAAATGTCATACCGGAATTGTATGCATAACCATAATACTGACACATCGCATCTTCAGCAGCGATAAAAGCAAATTTGGTATTAATTTTTTCTTTATAATAAGAAGCACCTACATACCAGGATAGAGGTCCATCACCCTTTGAATTTAAACGTAATTCCTGTTGGAAGTAATTACCCGTCTGATCCTGTTGGTAAGTATTAATCTGCAATGGCGTACCATCGTAATCTTCACTGTAATAGTAATCGTGATCCTTATAACCCGTATTCGAGGTTAATTTTGCAAAGCCCAGATCGTATTCTATATGTAGGCCGGTAGTAAGAATCTTAGATTTATCACCTTCTCCCTGACTCTGGTCACTGTCAATATCATGAGGTCCTCCGCGTAGTTGCACACCACCAAAAGCCGCATCAAAGGCGTCCCATACATCGCCTGTATCTATGGCACGATAGACAGAACCCGATAATTTTCTGTCTTCATATTCAACCATTGTATTAATAAGCAGTTTATCTTCTTCATAAGTAGTAGACCAACGTAAAGCTTTAATATCGTGCTCAATTAATTTAGTATTTGTTGCAAAGTTCTTGGCAAAACCATTTTCAGTTGAATAGTAACCTGCAAATCGCATGGCAAAATTATCAGAAACGGGAATATTAACCGCGCCATTTGCCGTTACGTGTCCACGTTCACCTAAATCCAGTTCAGCATAACCCTCCGAATCATTAAGTTGCGCTCTGGTGGTATAAACACTAATGGCACCGCCAATAGAATTACGGCCAAACAAAAAGCCCTGGGGACCTCGAAGCATTTCGGCCCGATCCACATCATATAACGTACTGACAGCCGAACCGTTTCTGCCCTCATAGAGATCATTTTTAAAAAAACCTATTGAGGGATCTCCACCAACACCAAAATCCTGTGTCCGAACACCTCGGAAACTGATTGCATCGATAAAACTATCCTGACTGTTACCCGAAACACCTGGAGTATAACTCACCAGATCTTTGACATCTGTCAGATTCACCTTGGAGATGAATTCTCCCGTAAGAGCTGTAATAGCCAGTGGGACTTCCTGGACAGTTTCATTACTTTTATTAGCGGTAACAATGATGACCTGAGTATCTTCATCATCATTGTTTGTCTCATCAGAAGCTGCCCAGCCCGGGGCACTGATGACTGACATCATAATAGCCGCTGTTACCGCGCGAGCCAGTGGTTTCTTCCGAAAAATACCATTGGAATTATTTTGGTGGTTTACCGTAGCTGATACCATTTTAAGCCTCAATTATTTTTAATATGATTAGAGCTCTACCGAAACTGACAGCCGTGCAGATTGCTTCTCATCGACTATAAATTCAGTTTCAGTCATGCTTTCTACAGTAGCTAATCACAACCCTATGATAAATACCCCTATTGTGTAGGTCACAGCTAATCCACTGAACTCAGTGGGTTGAAGGGTTTTATTTTTAATTATCGGGATGCTTCAACCCCTTGTTCGGTTAATGTTGTTAACATGGGTTGTAGCTGCTTTTTATAATGTAGCCAACGTCCTATAGAGCGAGTATGAGCTGGCTCTCTGACCTGTACCGCACTGGCGGTACTGACAGCCGTTCGTTGCTGATGAAAATTCAGACAGGCATCTTCCCAGGGTAATTCCAGGTAATCGATCAATTCACGGGCATTAGGTTCTACATCTCCTGCGGTCTCTTCATAACTGATGTCAAAAAAACGACCTGGAAAACGTTCACGCCATACACGCATTAACTCCAGGTATCTCGCATGATGTCGAGCCATTTCTTTTTGATCATAGGAATGCAGATAGGCATCCGCAAATAACTGTTTATAACTGGCAAAACAGGCATCCATAGGATTTCTCACCAGGTGAACAATTTTAGCATTGGGCAACGCTTTCAAAATTAACGGAATCATCAGGTAGTTCTGGGGTAATTTATCCACAAAATAAGGCGTATCACCCTGCATTCTTTTGCTGGTTTGTAAATACATACCCCCTATTTTTTCCGGTTCCAGGCTCAACGCAGACTGGAATAATTCAGCAGTAAATCGCTTTGGGTTTTGATACTGACCTAATCGCCTTAGCGCCAGTCCAAACTGTTGTAATTCACCGGCTGAGTGTACTTGCGAATGACTGGTAATAATGCGTTCGATTAAGGTAGTGCCTGTCCGTGGCTGCCCTAAAACGAAAATGGGAGCATTACTCTGATCACCTGTAGGTCCACTTTTTAACCAGTCCTCGGTAAAATGTATCTTAAGAAATTCGAACATTTCTATTTCACTGGCTTCATCATATTCAATCGATTCGTGTCTGGCATTAGCTCCTTGCTCAAATGCTGCAAACGCCTGCTCCCACA